>NZ_CP058215.1:300550-601100 GCF_013388255.1 Methanolobus zinderi | reverse complement strand
ACATGTTCCAGCCCCCCGTGCATCGGCATATCGCTGAGGGAAGCAACCCAGAGTTACAAGAATATCATGGAAAAAGAGGCCTTTACCGTTAATATACCCTCTGAAAAGTATGCCAGGGAAACTGATTACTTTGGCATGGCAAGCGGTAAGGACGAGGATAAGTTCGAAGTCAGCGGGCTCACACCCGTAAAAAGTGATAATGTGTATGCACCGTACATCGAAGAATTTCCCCTGATACTGGAGTGCAAACTCATACATAGTTTTGAGATCGGACTTCACACCCAGTTCATCGGGGAGATAGTCGACATCAAGGCAGATGAATCAGTACTTAACAAAGGGACACCCGACATTGAAAAGGTTAAACCTGTAGTATTTGCACCTGAGACCAGAAACTACCATGCCATAGGAAAAGTACTTGGAAAAGCATTCTCAATCGGCAGAGAGATTAGCAAGAAGTGAGCTGGAATGCTCACTCGATATAAACCAGGGCCTTGTTGGGACAGGTCCTGACACATTCCATACATACGGTACACAGATCATAGTTCACACGAACCACACCATCTACCCTGTAAAGAGCATCATGCGGACAGATATTATTACATTTCCCGCATTTCCTGCAGCCTATCACTGCGATATGGCCTTCTATCTCATTCATTGACTTAGAAGAGGGGACTATTTTACATTAAATTGTTGTAAGTAGAATTTTACCAAGCCTTATATACATGTAAAAGCTAGATTGCGCCAATGAGTGAAGCGAAGCAGAGTGAGACAGGTTCTTTTCATACATTCCTGCCCGAGGGCTGTAAATTATGTCATATCGGAGCCAAGATGGTGCTTTTTGTTACAGGGATATGTCCAAGGGATTGCTTTTATTGTCCGGTGTCCATAGAGAGAAGAAACGAGGTGGTCTATGCCAACGAAAGACCTGTGAGCTCCGACAGGGATATTATCGAAGAAGCAAGGCAGATGGATGCACTTGGCACGGGAATAACCGGAGGAGAGCCACTTCTCAGACGTGAAAATGTTCTTCACTACATAGAATTGCTTAAATCTGAGTTCGGAAAAGAGCATCATGTCCACCTTTACACTTCAATGGCCCCTGAAAAGGAAACCATAGAAAAGCTTGCGCAAGCCGGTCTGGACGAGATCAGGTTTCACCCTCCGGTTGATATGTGGGGTGAGATCAGGGAAAGCAAGTACTCAGAATCCATAACTAATTCAAAAGAGCATGGGCTTGATGTCGGGATAGAGATTCCTGCAATTAACGGGATTGAAAAGGTAGCAGAATTTGCTAAAGAATATGATTGCTTCCTCAATTTAAATGAGCTGGAGTTCTCGGACTCCAATGCTGAAAAGATGAAAAGTAAGGGTTTTGTGCTTGAAAGCGACCTGTCAAATGCTGTTGAAGGCTCCCGTGAGACTGCAAACAGAATTGTTCCCATTGCCGGTAAAATGCATTTTTGTTCATCCACTTATAAGGACGCTGTGCAACTAAGGGAGCGTCTGATACGTATCGCCCGGAATGTGGCAAGGGACTTTGATGAGATCACCGATGACGGAACCATTGTTTACGGCGAGATCACCTGCCTGAATGATAGCTGCAGGGAAAATGTGATAGAGTGTTTTATGGAAGAGGAAGTTCCGGAAGATATGTCAGAAATCACAGAATCCGGCTTGCAGACAGCGTGGTGGATACTGGAAGAGCTGGCGGACATGATCAGGGAAAATACTGATGAGATGTTCATAGTGGAAAGATATCCTTTTGAAAAGGGATTAATTGTTGAAAAGATACCTGTTTGAAAGCTAAATTATATATGTTAGAATGAGATAAGTAGAACGATTTTCGTTGCCTTGCGGTTTACGATTACAAGTACAATAGTTTTATAAGATAAAATAACATATAAAAAAAAGAGGTGTTTGTACTGGAAACGATAGAAGAGCGAGTAAGGGACAGGCTCATAAAATATCTTAGTCGCGATGACACAGGCATACGTAAAGTAGTTCTTAAATTATTCCTAAAAGGTGGTAAATTCACTACAGGTGACGTTTACGAACATCTCCACAATGCAGATTTTGATGTCAGTTACAGAGGAGTTTCAGCAATGGTAGGTCTTATGAACACCAGGCTTGGAATACTCAGCATTGATGTTACCGGCGATCATAACATATACCTGTTGAAGGAAGATTACAGGGACATAGTTAAATCTGTTCTAGAGAATTACTGATCACTAAAAACCCCGTTATTATTATAGATGCACTTATAAAAAACGTAAAAATTCCCATTGCTTAGCAGCCAATCGAAAATATGTGGTGTTTAAAATATTGAAACACATACCTCAACTGATCTATCGAGGATATGAACATCTCCTTACACAGGAAGTCAAAAACGCCCCTATTCCAAGGCACGTAGCAATCATAATGGATGGTAACCGCAGGTATGCCCGTAAACTGGGCCAGATCACAAATTTCGGGCATCGCCAGGGTGCGAGTATTACCGAAAAAGTGATAGAATGGTCCTGTGAGCTGGGCATAGAACATCTCACAATTTACGCATTTTCCACTGAGAATTTCAACAGATCAAATGATGAAAAAGAAAATCTTTTCGATCTGATAAGGGTCAAGTTCGATGAGATCGGAGAGGACGAAAGGACCCATGAAAGAAAAATGCGCGTCCATGCCATTGGCGATATTGAAAAGCTGCCGGATCAACTTCAGGAGTCCATCAAGAACGTGGAACTTGTAACATCTGTTTATGACAAATTCAACCTCAATGTTGCAATTGCCTATGGAGGCAGACAGGAAATCGTCCAGGCTGTCCGCGAGATCGCATCAAAGGTTGAAAGGGGAGAGATCTCCCTGGAAGATATCAATGAGGAAACAATTTCAAATCACCTCTACCCCGCGGATGGAACAGCACTTCCCAACGTGGATCTTATCATCAGGACGGGAGGAGATGAAAGGGTTTCGAATTTCCTGCCATGGCAGGCCAATGGTAATGAATGTGCATCCTATTTCTGTGCACCTTTCTGGCCGGAGTTTCGTAAGATAGATTTCCTTCGTTCAATAAGGGTATACCAGACCCGTGCGGAAGAGAGAAAACAACAGACTGCACTTCGTGCAGCCCATTTCCTGAAAGTTCTTGGTAAAACAGAGGTCAATGATATGAGAAAACTTTCCAGGAAAGGAAAAGCTCAACATTGAGCTCAGAGAATTCAAAATAGAAAGGAAGTATGGGATTACTTCCTCAAAAAGAATTATTCATTTTTTGTACATTTACGGATTATGTATCCAGTATGGTTTGTAGCCATAGTATTCGGAGATTCTTGTAATATAATCCCTGTGTTCTTTTGTACCGGTGCCCGGCCAGTTGGCCTTGTCAAATCCCGGAGCATTCTCAAGTGTATTCTTGTCAACATCAAGGACAAAGCTATGTGAATCCGGCTTTTTGCTCAGCGCCTGCCACGGGACCGCAAATAACTTGTCACCGATTCCAAGGAAACCTCCGAACGAAAGTACGGCATATGCAACCATTCCTTCATCCAGGTCGAGCATAACTTCCTCGATCTTCCCCAGATCCTCACCCTCTGGATTTGTCACGGAATCTCCTTCAACACTACTGGCAGATAATACCTTTGGAACTGTCAATGCTATCACTCCCTGAATTTCATCTTCTTAAAATATCTGTTTGCCAGATTTATGTAGAAAATTAAACTCTGACCTTATTTTCTATTCTGACGTTCGATATCTTCTCTTTCTTTATTTTCTATGTCCTCAATTGCCTCTCTTCTCGATTTTGCTGTCGTATCCTCAGCACGTATATTTTCGATCCTTTCTTCATCTTCTTTAAATTTCTTAGCCATATTTACTCCCCTCTATTCAGCGTAGACCTGATCACGGGTTTAAACATAATTCAAACAGAAACCCGATTCTACGCATTTTAATTCTGCTGGCTATAATGGGGTATACCCAATTCAAAATGAGGGTTCATAAGTATATATTCATTCGGCACCTAAGCTCAGTAAAATGCCTTCTGATAACAAAAATAGTTCAGACGATTGGTCTTTTAGTTAAAATTTGATATCTTTAGATTATAATAGAAAAAGACATATTTCACTGTAGTACACAAAAAAATGCGGTCAAAAGTCGTGAAAACTGATGTTGAAAGTATGGTGCGGGAGGTGTGATTCGAACACACGAACTCCTACGAGACTAGGCCCTCAACCTAGCGCCTTTGGCCTGGCTGGGCAACCCCCGCACATGATAATGACCGGGAAAGTTATCTCTGGATAGTATTTATCTGACAAAGCAGCCTATGATAGAAAATATGGTGCGGGAGGTGTGATTCGAACACACGAACTCCTACGAGACTAGGCCCTCAACCTAGCGCCTTTGGCCTGGCTGGGCAACCCCCGCACGAGCATTGTCAAATAAATGTTCAGGAGAAAAATCTCCTGGCCGGCTTACAGGGAATCTAAGATTTCCCCCATCCGGGCGGCTTTGTCCTTAATGTTCTTCCCTGCATTTATAATTAACTCCTGGATAGTGTAAGAGCCATCCGATTCCATAGTCAGAATGAAAGAATTCTCATCCTGGGAAACTGTGATCGCATCGATATCACACTTTTCAGCACAGAGTTTGCAGAGTATACACTTGAAAATATCCTCTTCGGATATCTCAGCTCCTTCAGGCCCCATCTTGATGATGCTCTGCGGACATTCCTTGATGCATGCAGTACACATGTCACAGTTGTTGAACGTGACGACTGGCATGTTCTTGTATCCACAGGCAACACCTGCCTGCCATTTAGCATGCTGGTAGCCATAACCCACATGGGCTATTGCTTCAAGCACTACCTTCTGACCTTCTCTCAGGTCAATGATGGGAATATTCGAATCTGCAGGCTGTACCGTTTCATCAGAGGAAATAAGGTCGCCTGAGTATACTATTTTGGGCCCTTCGGCACTGAGAGTCAGGGAGACCTTGCACGCAGGACATTCTGTGCCGCCGCAGCTACACTCCTCCATGGGTACAAGTTCGTCCATGTTCGCAGCCAGAGGGATAAGACCAAGCCTTAATGCAAGCTGTTCGTCAAAGAGGACAGACGTATTGTTGTATATGTTGACATCGTCAATTGCAAGTGTAGGTACATCGGAGAGGGCCGCTCTCCTTATACCGTTCGCAAAGGCTGCACTTACATTGGACAATACGAATTTTGCAGACCTCTCAGATATCTCCAGTACGTCTATTTCCATTGTCATGAGTTTCTTATCCGCTTAGATTATACTCTTCTTCCGCCTTTTGGACGGGTTCCGTCGTGTGGCACAGGAGTTACATCCTGTATCCTTCCGATCTTGATACCTGCCCTGGCAAATGACCTGATAGCAGCCTGTGCTCCCGGACCCGGACTTCTCTGCTTGTTTCCACCAGGTGCACGTACCTTGATGTGAACGCCTTCGATTCCCTTGTCCTTGAGTACGTCAGCAAGCTGACTTGCCATCTGCATTGCAGTATATGGTGAGCTTTCATCACGTGCAGCCTTTACGACCATACCACCAGATGATTTTGCCAGTGTTTCGGCACCTGTGATATCTGTCACGGTGATGATTGTATTGTTAAATGAACATTTGATGTGGGCAATGCCCCAGATTCCGTTTGTGGCCATGTCTTTATTCCTCCTTCTCTACTCCTGCTACAGATGATGCTACCTGTGCCGGCCTTTCTGCATGGCTCTCACTGGCAAGCGGAGACGTACCATAGTAATCGATACGCATTTCCTCTTCTTTTGAGATCAGCATACCAGGAACAGTTACTCTCTTACCGTCGATGGCAATGTGACCATGGGTAATGAACTGTCTTGCCTGCTTTGGAGTGCGTGCAAGTCCGAGCCTGTGGACCTGTGTCTGTAACCTGCGCTCCAGAATGGAGTTTGTCTCCAGACCGAGAATATCATCGATATTTGCATCGCCATGGATTATTGAATAGCGAATGAGCCTTGCAAGGATCTGGTCAGACTCTGTCTTAAGGTGACCTGTGAGTTCTCCTTCTGCAGATTCTGCCAGAAGTCTGCGGGCGTCTGCCCTGTACCTTCTCAGAATACTGTGTGCCTTCCAGAGCTCCTTCTTGTTACGGAGACCGTACTTTTTGACAAGTTCAACCTCACCGGCCATCCTGGTAGCCTGCCAGGGGTGCTTTGGAGTATCGTAACTCTTTCTCTTTTTACCTGGATATCCCATAAGATCACCTCAATTACTTCTTCTTGCTAACGCCGATGGTTGAACCACGCCTGCCGGTGGATTTTGTTCTCTGGCCTCTGACCTTCAGGCCTCTCTCGTGTCTTAGACCACGGTATGCCCTGATCTTCTTGAGAGTGTTGATATCCTCTCTAAGTGTAAGCATAATGTCCTGTCCCAACAGGTGCTTGTCGTCCCCGGTCAGCGGATCCTTCTGCCTGTTGAGCATCCACTTGGGCATGTTGCCCTCAAAATTGTTAATTGCTGAATCGAGTTTTGCAACGTCCTCATCTGAAAGATATCCGATGAGCCCGTTCGGGTCGATTCCGGTACTGTCCACAATGATCTTTGATGTCCTTATACCAATACCACGAATACCTGTCAGTGCATATATTACAGGTTGATTACCCTGCAAGTCAGTATTCATGATACGGACAAGATGTCTAATTTCTTCGTCTGCCATTTACTTTCCTCCTTAAGGATGCAACGCATCCCGTAGCCCCGGGATAAACACCCGGCACACCCCGAATTAGGGGTAATGATATTCTAATGATAGAACGTGACTCGGCTGTATATACTATTTTTTGTATTTAAGATTATTCATGCAAGAAATAGTAATGCAAGCGAGGATTCACTATATGTTTATTGCTTAAATACTTTGTCACCTCAAATGTGAGTATTTGCATTACAGGATGCCGAAACCAGGATAATGACTGTGACGGAGGACTGGATGGCAGCCCTCCGACAATAGATCAATCTTTTGATCAGTCTTTTAGGAGCATACCTGAAGGCAATTTGCCAACAACTTCCAGAGGAACATCTTTCGATTTGAAGATGAACATTCCGACAAATGCACACACCACACCAAATATCATCGTTTCCTTGTAACCTGAGAATTCAAGGATCAGACCTCCGGCCACAGAACCTGCAATACTTGCTGCGGCAATTACAGAGTTGAGGATTCCGGAAGCTGTGGCTTTTTCCCTGTTGCGCTGGACCAGCAACTGGTTGGCGCCTACAAAGAGGAAGGACCATCCAAAGGCTATGAGCAACATTCCCGGGACCATGAAGACAAAACCAGGTGCCAGGAAATATACCATAAATGCCATGCCTGTCAGGATAAAACCCCATTTCACGAGCCATTCGTTCCTGAGACTATCAAGTCTGCGCATCACAAGGAACTGAATGAAGGGATTTATGGCAAAGATGATACCTATCCAGAAACTGGATGCTCCCATTTCTGCCAGATAGAGGGGCAGGGCTATCCAGACCGCTCCGGCACCTGCGTGCCTAATGAAGACAGAAATATAGGTGGGGCTGTTATTTACAAAAGTTTCCACTGAGAAATAACTTACATTGACAGAAGGCTTCTGTACATCCTTCAGACCCAGGGCGGTGACAAAGGCAACGCAGTAAAAGAGCGAGGACAGCATGAAAAGATACTGTACATCCTCAACGAACGCTGCCAGCAGGAAGCCTGCCATCCATCCGAGGGAGCCATAGGAGCTGAACTTCCCGATACTTCCCTTCTGGTAGTAAATGTAGACTATCAGTGCGGCAGGGTATATACTCATACTGAAACCGGCCAGGGCTCTAATGAGCGTAAGCGAGACGGCATCGTATGCAAATATCTGAAGGAAGAAAGACAGTGCCGACATTATCAGACCGGCAAGTACTATGGGGCGCAGACGATTTATATCCGCGGCTTTGCCGAATATGAAGGATGACAGGAAGGAAGCAGCACCAAATGCTGCGGTTATTATCCCCACCTCTAAGAAAGAAGCACCAAGGGACTTGGCGAATATGGGGATAAAGAGGTGTGACATCGTGTGTGAAGAGCTTGCCAGGAATTGGATCGTATTGATTTTCATGGTGGTTGCGGACCCAAAACGCAGCAGAGTATTTTAAACTATGTACATATAATTTTAGGTAAGTAAATAATGACACTAAGCCTCCTGATTTTGATAATTCATGACAAACAATCATGAAAAATGACTAATAATCGTGTTAAACAGGAAATGATTTGTGAACAAAATGGATGGTTTGGCAATAGAGATTCCTGCACGAACTTGCTGCGATAAAGTTACACAAAATAATAAACACATATTAATAAATAAATATAAATTAAAAACGCATTATAAAATATATATTTATGGCCATAAACTATATATTAATAGCAAGATATAATTAACGCGATGGAATCAAAACTCAGATACTATTTTGGGTCGATGGTGTTCCTTTCTGGCCTTATATTGTCCATAAGTGCAATTGGATTTGCTATAATGGTTAATCTCAAAAGGACATCTGATCCTTCTGAAATAATAACCACCTATGGCCTTCTGGGCGCTGGACTTTCCTTCATATTACTGGGAATTAACCTGATGGTGAGTCAGCGTAGACCTTACGGACTCTATAGTAATTGGGTAATGATATTCGGATTCCTGTCTTCGATCTTCGGTGTAACACTCTTTGCATCACTCTATCCAGGAGGGTGGGCATATCCAAATGTCAGCTATGTATCTTTTGCATATGCTGCCGGGATCTGCCTGCTTTCAGGGAATGCTTTTGCGAACGCTGTTCTAAAACTTATAGAAGAGCGTTCCACACAGCTGGCTGAAACGGGTTCAGTTAACCAGTACTCCATAGAGGATATCGAAAAGGAAGTTGAGAAAACCCTGAACAGATCCTTTTCAGATGCTACCAGTTTTTCCAAATTCAACCTGGGCATAAAAGAGGAGAAATCGGATTTTGTCCCCGGAAAAACCCTGAAAGAATCTAAACAGGACAGGATTGAAGTAAAGGATAGCATCCGGGAAGTCGAATGTCTGCAGAATACTATTAGTGGGAAGGTCAAAGTGGACGATTATGGCATCGATCTGACAACAAAAATGTTAAGCGCAACGATGAAACAGAACGCAGAGGTACAGGACAAGAGTTTGTCCAGTAAACTTAAAACCAAACTTAATTCGATGAGGAGATAAAAATGGCTAAAGGACTTGATGTTGGAACTATGAATATCATATGTGCGGAAAAAGGAAAAGGTGACTCCATATCCTTTGCACAGCAGAGAAACGCGTTTTTGGAAATGGAAGCAGGTGATCTGGCACAGAATATGCTGAACAGTGCCAAGATATTATACACCCAGAAGGGAGACATAATTAACGTACTTGGTGAAGATGCCTTTAAATTCTCCAACGTATTCAACAAACCTATCAGAAGACCGATGAAACAGGGAATTATCAGTCCTGATGAGAAGGAATCCATCCCGATGATCAAGCTGATCATTGAAAGGGTGCTCGGACAGCCTGAAAAGGACGGAGAGATCGCATATATCTCAGTTCCCGCAAGCCCTGTGGACAGTAATGTCAACGTGCTCTACCACAGCAAGACCGTTGAGGCTCTGGCACAGAGACTTGGTTACCAGACAAACCTGATAGATGAAGGTCTGGCAGTCGTATTCTCAGAGCTTGGAGACTTTAATTTCACAGGTATCGGAATAAGTGTAGGAGCAGGTATGACCAACATAACCGTTGCCTACCTTGCAACTCCGATAGTCTCCTTCAGTATTGCAAGAGGTGGAGACTGGATCGATGAACAGGTATCCAGTGCCACAGGTGTTGCAAATGAAAGAATCACGGCAATAAAAGAGAGTGATTTTTCACTTGACTCAGAATACGAGATAGGAAGCGTCCAGGGTGCACTTGCTCTGTACTACGATGCACTGATAACCTATCTTATTGCAAACCTGAAGAAAAAACTTCTCGAGGTTGCACCACCTGATGCAGAGTTCCCGATCGCTATCGCAGGAGGCAGCAGCCGTGCTAAGGGATTCCTTGAGATGTTCGAAAAGAGGATATCAGAAGCAAACCTGCCCATAAACATCTCCAAGGTAAAGAAGAACAAATACACAAACTCAGACTCAAAAGATCCTATCTACTCCATCGCAAGAGGATGCCTGATCGCATCTCTTACAAGAGAAGAAGCTGAAGTTGTGGAGGAACCCGAAGAAGAAAAGACAGAGAAAGCCAAAAAGGCAGCCACAGCTTGATCTTTTTTTCTTTCCCTTTTTTATTTTTTGTTCTTTATTTTTTCAAATACCAGAAATGAAATTAGCCATTATTATTTTTGACACATTGGCAAATAGTAATCTTAGAAAATAACTATACTATTAGCTTATAGCTTAATGTATCTTAATTCTATAGAAAAGATTGGCGCCGAGAGGGGGATTCGAACTCCCGAGGGGCGGATGCCCCACAAGCTTTCCAGGCTTGCGCCCTACCGCTAGACTATCTCGGCACGCATGATTTATTGTGTTTTTTCTGGCTTGCTGTGCCAGCCTTGCGGATAAGTGCCAGCATCCATTATTACTCTTTCGGTCACTGCTGCAATTCCATGCTCTTGATTGAGCATTTCTTCAGCATCCATCCGGGACTTGCACAGGGCAACAGCCTCACCTTTTAAAGAAAAGAGACAGATAGTATTATCCTTTTTTATATTACTATCGACGCTTACTATGCCGGGAGTCGCAAACTCCGCACCCCTGCATACCGCATCAACGGCACTGTCCCGGATAATGATCTTCGGGAGATGACTGAGACCTTCTTCCATTGGACGCACGTACTTACGTAAGTAAGACTCATCGCCATCCTCCTTCCAGAAAACATAGGCATCCTTGAGCTGATGTAGTGTAACAAGAGTATCTTCATTGAAAGGACCTGTCTTTGTCCTGCGCAGCTGCTGCATATGAGCCCCGCAGCCAAGTGCGGCTCCGATATCATGGCAGAGTTTACGCAGGTAGGTTCCTGCCTCACATCCGACCCTCATCAGCACGGATCTATCCTTTACCTCAATCACCTCGAGATAGTAGATCATCCTTACACGCACCTCACGCTTTACAGCAGACACCACAGGTGGCATCTGGAAAATGGGACCCGTGAACTGTCTGCACATGCTACGGACCCTTTTCTCGGGAACAGGTTCATGCAGACGCATCAGGCAGATATATTCCTTGCCTGAGAGACGCAGGGCAGAAACGGCCTTTGTGGCCCTGCCAAGCATAATAGGCTGTACACCTGTCACACCAGGGTCCAGTGAGCCCGAATGTCCGGCCCTGTTCAATTCCAGAATATCCTTTACCCAGGCAGTCACCTCATGACTGGTGGGACCGCGCGGCTTATCAAGATTGACAATTCCCATCTCGATATAATCCCTGATCGGACGCTCTGCAGGAGGACATCCGTATTCAGGATCAGTTATAGCCTCTGCTTTTTGAATTAGTTCACGTGGATATTCGGATGGTAAAATATCAGAAGCTGTCATGAGATAACCTGCCGGTTAATTGTTATCAGAAAAGTTTTCGATCGCACAGGAAATTATGTCTGCGATACTGAACTGGTCCCATCTGTCAGAATCGATTACCAGGTCATATATTGACAGGTCATTTATATCAATATCATAAATTGTGCTATAACGGATGGCCTCTGATGCTTCCCGCTCTTTTGTTTCCAGCAGCTTCTCATCAAAGGAACCGGATTCGCGCCCTGCAATACGGCTGACCCTCACTTCCACAGGAGCCTTTATCCAGACCCTGAGTGCCCTGTCTGCCATATGGCCTGCGAGCCTTCCCTCAAGGATCACATTATCCCTTGTATTGGCAATTTCCTTCTGGCGTTCATCGATCTTGAGATCTATGGAGTCATCAGACTCTGCAAGCTCACCAAACTCTGCCAGTGTCATGCCGTATTCTTTTGCAAGGGAGCGAAACACCTCTCCCGCAGAGATCATCTCAAGCTCATGCTTCTCTGCAAGAATACGGGAAACAGTGGTAGTACCACTGCCCGGAAGACCACTGATAGTCAGCAGCAATTAAACTCCACCGACGTCCAGTGCCTTTCTTATAAGCTGACTCACTGCCAGAGAAGCGATGAAGTACCAGAATATCCAGTGCTGGAAAGGACCGATGATGGTATCGGTCAGTATCTGTTCACCCCAGAAGGGGAAAACCATGGTTGCAGCTTCATGACCACTGATATAATAATACGCCCACATAAAAAGCGGAAGCGATATTATACTGATATATGCCATGGGTTTGAACTGCTGTTTTGACATCTCCATCTGCTGGGACATCATTTCACTCCGCTCAGCTTCCATCTTCTTCATCAGTGAAGTGTTATTGGAAAGTTGAGCTTCCCTGAACTGCTTCTGGAACACACGCATCTTTTCCTGGGTAGAGCGCATCAGTTCCCAGTCCATGGTATATTTCTGGATCAGTGATGCGTAAAGAGCAGTTATCGATGCCATTATGAACAAGACAATGTGGAAATTACTGGCACCCAAGAGAGTCACAAGAGGGTCCATGATAAAGCCAACGGACTGCCCCAGGGAATTCCTGAAATCCTGCCCCAGTATAACTATACCCAGCATCAATGATATACCCAGAGCAAGTAATACCTGCTCCAGCTTATTCTTAAATTCGGCATTTGCCAAAGCATCACCTTATTTTAAATTTTACTTGTAGCGATCCATTATTTCGGAAATGGTCTCAAACACTTTATCCACGGAGCCGTTTCCGTCTACATTCACAAGGAGTCCTTTCTCCTCATAATAGTTGATAAGAGGTTTGGTCTTTTCGTTGTATACTGCAAGCCTCTGCCTGACAACATCCTCGCTGTCATCGTCACGCTGGTAGAGCTGTGCACCGCATGCATTGCAGAGCCCTTCCTTCTCCGGAGGGTTGAACATGACATGATAGCTCTCACCACAGGAACATGTCCGGCGTCCGCTGATCCTCTTTACGACTTCCTCATCGGATACGTCGATATTGATCACAACGTCCAGTGGCTTTGAGATCTCTCCAAGGATATCCTCAAGGGCATCAGCCTGTGGTATCGTTCGAGGATAACCGTCCAGGAGATAACCTTTCTCACAGTCAGGCTCTTCCAGCCTGTCCTTGATAAGACCGATCAGCACCTGGTCAGGAACAAGTTCTCCCTTGTCCATATATTCCTTGGCCTTGAGACCAAGCTCGGTGCCCTCACGGACATTTGCCCTGAGGATATCACCTGTAGAAATATGAGGAATGTCATATTTCTGTGACAATTCCTTGGCCTGGGTGCCTTTTCCCGCACCCGGAGGACCGAATAATACTATATTCATAATCAATCATCACCTGATTTAGATTTATTCCTGTCCGAAGAAGGACCTCACCATCGGGTGCATCTCCATCATCTGCTCGGATGCTATATCCTCATAGAGACGGTACACAATACTCACTGTCAGCAGAAGACCTGTACCTCCTGCACCTCCAAGAGTACCAAGCAGACTGGCTACCAGTGTGAGCAAACCTATGAAAGCACCACCGATAACGGTTACCTTCGGGATGTATCGCATCATTACCTTCTCGATACTGCCTATATTCCTTCTGAAACCTGGAATCTGCATGCCGGAATTGAATATCTTCCTTGCAGTGGGCTTTGCACCCATTCCGGTTGTTTCGATCCAGAACAGAGCGAATACAATACCACCAGCTATGAGGAATACTGCATCTGTCAGCACATGAAGAGCAATCTGCCATGTTGCCGGGGCAGCTACACCGTAACTTGAGAACGATTCTCTGACAAGTGACGGTATCCAGTCATACGGACTGTGGATCGGAGCAAGGTAGTACATCAGACCACTGACAGGGGTCGAGCCCACGTATTCTCCGAGGAAGGTTATCCCCCTTCCACTGAGCACGATCCCGATAAGCTGTATATTGGCCTGCAGCGCCCTGACCAAGATCATCGGAAGGACTGAAGCATAGATAAGCTTTACAGGGAACTTACCTCTTGCACCTCTTACGGCACTGTGTGCCAGAGGTATTTCAATACGGGTACTTTCCACATATACTACCAGCAGGAAGATGATCACCGTACTCACAAGGGCAAGTATACCGCCGTTGACCAGCATGAACATCAGGCCGTCACCTGTAAACAGATAGTCAGCCCCTACGTTCTGTATTATGTATATCCATTTGGGGAAGAAACCCGTTGGTAAACCGGAGGTGTCCGCCGTCCAGTTGAAAAGTCCTGTTACGATCTGCTGGGATACACCGGCAACGATGAACAGGCCTACACCAGAACCGATTCCCCATTTGGAAACCACTTCATCCATAAAGAGTACAAGTACGCCTCCAATGAATATCTGAATAAACAGAACGGCTGTGATTACACCGGTACCAACACCAAGTGTTGCTGCAAGTGTCGTATCGGGCTGAATATAACCACCGGCTATCTGCGGTAAAGCCTCAAGGACGATCATAACAAAAACCAGTGCCTTCTGGGCACCCTGGAAGAATGCCTGGTCGTCCGGGTTAGACATATCGAGTTTAATTACATCAGCACCGACCAGCAACTGCAGTACGATTGAAGCAGTGACTATAGGACCTATACCAAGAAGCATCAATGATCCGGATGCTCCTGCAAAGAATGCTCGATAGGATTTGAACAGGTCGATCGAATCCGGGGACAATCCAAAAAGCGGTACATTGGCAAGCGCGAAATATAGCACAAGTATACCAAGCGTCCACATCAGCTTGTTTTTGAAGTGCACGTGCCCTTCGGGACTTGCGACCGCAGGCAATCTGTTAAAAATTGGTTTTAAACTTTCCTTAAGACTCATTAATTCCACCCTGACTGGGAAATCCATATTTTTTGGGGTAAAACAACCCTGAAATAGCCTTAACCATTTATAAATATACTCTATATATTTAATATAAAAGAATAAAATACATAAATAAATATGTAATGCCTATACGGCATTACTCTTCAGGTTCTGTACAGGACCCGCCTGCGTTCTCTATTTTACTCCTTGCGGTAGCTGAGAACTCACAGGCTGTCACAGTCAGTTTCTTTGAAACCCTGCCGGCACCGAGAACTTTCTCAATACCAAGGCCATTGAGATCTATTGAATAGACCTCTCCGTCGAGTTCCGCAAAACCGTCTTCAACAAGCTGATCTGCGAGCTCATCCAGTTCTCCCACATTTACGATGGAAGTGTCCCGGATGGTCTTTGGCGGGCGGCTGAAACCTTTCTGGTGACCACGCCTGTAACCGAGCTGAAGTGCACGGGTTGCGTGGTGTTTGTTCTCACCGGATCTGCCTCTTCCACCACGGTTTCCGGCACCACGTCTGTTCTTTGTGGTACCGCCGCCGCAGGTGCGTGATCCTCTGAATTTCTTAGTGTTACTTTTTGACATGCAGATCACCTCATCTTCTTTAACAGGAGATTGATGTCCTCGCCGTTGTTACCAAGAACACCACCCTGCTGTGCGGATCTCTTTATGCCGGCGTGGCCCTTCCTTGGAGGATGGAGCCTGAAAACCGGTTTAAGATCCGGAACATCCTTGATCGTTGCATTGCCATCGATAAGTGCCTGAGCAAATTCCTCAATGGATGCAAAATCCGTGTTCTCAGCAATATACTCATCTGTAAGCTTTACGCCACCCTGGAGCATTCCACGGTTCTTGAGCATCTCAGTGAGAGTTTCCACATCGATGGGACCGTATGCTACAAAGTCCTTGACCTTCTGGATCATACCCTTGTTGTGAGGGTTGTCGCTGAGAAGGACGCAGTGGTTTATCCTGTTTAGGCGGAGCATTTTAAGTGTGTCCTGAATGGACTGCCTGACATTGACGTCACCACGTACTCTTACAAGAGCGTACATTTTCAAGCCTCCTCTTCAAGACGGACAGGCTGCCTTACAGTACCGGTGTTGTGCAGTGCATTGAAAGTCGCTTTTGCGAAGTTCAGTGTTGTCCTTGTGGTACCTTCGGTCCTTGTCCATACATCCTTGATGCCTGCTTTCTCGAGTACCTTTCTTGCAGTGTCTCCTGCGGCAAGGCCAAGTCCACGTGGAGCAGGTTTAAGCTCTACGATGACACTTCCTGCCTTACCCCTAACCTCGGATGGTACGGTATGTTCACGGCCGCATGCACATTCCCATGAGCCGCATCCACGTTTGACCTTTACGATATTGATCTTGGCATTATCAATTGCCTTTCTGATCGCAGGGCCGACCTGTACGTCCTTTGCCTGGCCAAGACCTACAAAACCGTCACCGTTTCCTACGATAACAGTTGCTCTGAACTTGACACGGCGTCCGGAGTCAGTCATCCTCTGGACCATGTTGATATCGAGCACCTCATCTTCAAGATCAGGTAACAGAATATCGATAACTTTGGATTCTCTTACCGGAAGACCGGAATCGATTGCCTCGTCCATGGAAGTGATCTGCCCTTCATGAACGAGTTTTCCGAGCCTTGTCTGCGGAACCCATTCTTCTTCATAGTTGTATGCCATATAATCACCTAATTGAAGTCAGCAGAGATTTTATCCTTAACTGCATCGAACAGTTCCGGCAGATTCGATCCTTCCACATACTCTGCTACATGTTCTCCTCTTATACGCTCGTCTGAAGGCAGAATTGACGGATTGTGAGGGATCTCAAATCCGGAGTCAACAATACCTTTCAGGGTCGCATATACACGTGATCCGGGAGATGCTGCCTGGAGTCCCAGGTCAAGTACACCATATTCGAATCCCTTGCTCTGTGCCTTGTAACCGAACAGAAGACCGGTCAGGTACGCAGCCGTTGTGTTACCGGTGGATGCGTCATAGCCGTACTTCTTGAGCTCGGTTGAAAATGTGGATGAAAGGGTTACGTCCCCTTTCTGCTCCGGAGCGATGAGCTGGACCTGCATATGCTTTGAGCTCCTGCGCACGACCACACGGTCCTCTTTTGAGAGGAGCAGTCTGAGTCTCTGGTGATAGTCCGTGCGACCTTCTCTTCGTCTCCTGAAAGCGACTTTATATCGGGGTCCTGTTGCCATAATCAGATCCCCCTGAAGTTATGATACAAATAATTCATTATTATTCCTCACCACGTTTAATGAGTTTCTCGGACTCCAGGTGTGCTTCCAAGTGAGCTACACTGCGGTATTCGCCACCCTTTGCCTTGCGGTAGACCTTGCAATAGGCGGACTTGTCAAGTGAACCGTCTGCACGCAGCTCTTTAAGTCTTCTTCTCAGAGCACGGATCTTCTTCATCCACTGCTCTTTGCTTGGGTTACGTGCACCCTGTTTACCTTTCCTCTTACCATATCCTTTGCGGTGTCCGTACTTACGCTTGGCATCCCTTACTCTTGCACGTCCGCGGCTGACACCCTTTACAGGTACTGCCTTGATGTTGCCGAGCTCGATCTGCTCACGTATGTCAGCTCTTGTGATGGCGACTGCAATATCAGCTGCAGCCTCCGGGTTGAGCCATACTCTGTTAACACCACAGCCAAGGACCTGAGCAGCTATCCTTTTCTGATTTGTAAGATCGGTCATCTCACTCACTCCTCAGTGGGTTCAGGACTTTAATACCAAGCTCTGAAGCCTTTGCCTGGATGATTGATTTCTTCCTTGCACCGACCTTTCCAGCGATCCTTATTGCCTCAGTGGAGGCATCGACATTGTCAAGATCACTGACCGTGTTCACAAGTACCTCGGAGTATCCTGAAGGGTGGAAACCCTTTACAACCTTCGGACTACCGTAGCCTACCTGTGCAATAGCGCCCTTTGCCTTGTAGTGTCTGCGCTGCTTACCGCGTAGACCCCTCGGGCGTCTCCAGTTTGAATCCAGACGCTTGTACTTGTGGGAATCTGTCCTTTTGAAATTGGGCTTTTTGCCCTTCTGGACCTTTCTTGCCTTAAAAAGGCGTTTGATTTTTCCTTCCATTCAAATCACCTACGCTGTCTTCTCCACTATGTATATTCCATCCTGGAATATACGCGGGTCAAACCTTTTGATCTTTGTTGCCTGCTCGATGTTAGCAGCTGTCTGGCCAACATCTTCCTTGTTGACACCTGTGATGATCACTTCATCACCACTTACCTTAACGGTAGTGTCACCAAGTATCTTTGCTGATCTGGACTTCTTTTCACCGAGGAAGTTGCCTATTGTAAGCTTATTACCCTCTGCTTTTACCTGCATCGGGAAGTGAGAGTAAACAACTTTCATACGATACTCAAAGCCTTCAGTTACCCCATGTAGCATATTTCTGACATGGGAAGCAAAGGTTCCGACCATTGCTTTCTGGGTCTTCTTGCTGAATGGAGTATCGATGATTATCTCAGAGTCCGCAATCTCAATATTAATGCCTGGGTACCAGAACATTCTTTCATTCTTGCCTTTTGGTCCGGACACTGAGAGGATCTTCCCTGAGAACGTAACTGTGACATCCTCGGGAATGGGGATCTCTTTTTTGATTTCTTTTGCCATGATATCCCTTCTCCATCAGTAAACATAAGCAAGTAACTGTCCGCCTACGTTATTCTCACGAGCTTCGTACTGTGATATTACACCCATGGATGTAGTCAGTATAATCGTACCGAAGTTCCTTGCAGGGAGAAACTGCTTTTCCCATCTTTCGAAATCTGCAGCACCTACTGAATAACGTGGCTTGATAGCACCACATTTGTTGATCCTACCAACAAGCTCTACCTCATAAATACCTGCCTTGCCATCTTCTATAAATTCGAACTCACCGATATATCCGCGGGACTGCATAACCTTGAGGACAGTTCCGATGAGTTTTGAAGCGGGCTGAATTTTACAGGAGCTCTTTCCTATAGCTTCAGCGTTCTTTATAGTGGATAATGCATCAGCAAGTGGATCTAATAATACCATTTATCTCACCTCACGTATATTTCTCGAATCCCATATCGTGGGCAATCTCACGGAAACAGTGTCTGCACAGGTAAATATCATATTTCCTGACAAGTCCCTGTTTTCTGCCGCATCTCTTGCATTCGTGTGCGCCCCTGCCGAAGTTCTTTGTGGTTCGAACCATTAGATAACCTCCACTGAATATTTGTCTTTAAAGAAGGAAATTGTATCATCCTTTGTTATCCTGTGTGATGCGGGGATTCTGGCCTTTGTTATCCTTCTCTTACTGATCCTGTATCCGGGACGGTTGACAACTACATTGACATCCATTCCAAAGATACCAATGTTTGGATCGTACCTCATTCCCGGGAAGTCAGTGTGTTCCTCAATACCGAAGGTAACATTGCCGTTCTTATCAAACTGTGATGCACGGAGCTCTTTCTCTACAATGTCCAGTGCGGTGGTCAGGAACTTCTCGGCACGCTCTCCTCTGAGGGTTACCTTGCATCCGATAGGTTCGTTCTTCTTTATACTGAAAGAAGGCAGGGTCCTCTTGGCGTATGTCCTGATGACCTTCTGTCCTGTGACTTCACCGAGTATACCTTCGGCGTCAACAAGATGCTGACCGCTTTCGCCCACACCCATGTGGACTACGACCTTATCAACAACAGGAGTCCTCATTACATTACTCAACTGCCTCACCACCCAGTTTGATCTCTGGTTCGTCCTCACCAATGACCACCACATAGTCTTCGATCGTCTCGAAGTCATAGTCACCGGATATGGAAACAGTGTTGTTCCTTGAACTGCGGACTGTATTGATCTCCTTTATTGTGCCTATCTCACCGGTGTGTCTTCCACCGACGATCATTGCAATATTGCCTACTTCGTACTTGATGTGTTTGAGTACTTCCTTGTCAGGCAATGAAAGGATGATCGAATCCTTTGTACTGTAATCGTTGGATCCCAGAACGTTTGATCCGTCACTGAGGTTGAGCTGTATGGCTCCGCCCTTGATTACAGTCTTACCGTTGATCCTGCACAGCTTGTTCACATCGGCATCCTCAAGCTTATGGAGCTCGAGTCTTCCCTTGCGATCAAGCAATACACGGTAAGATACCTCTGCATCGGGTATTGAGATTACGTCAAGTAAGCCGATAGGGAATCTGAGATCCTTTTTGACTATACCGTCGACAAGTATCTTACCCTCTGAGAGAACACGCTTTGCCTCTGCACGGTTGTCAACTATACCCAGCATGTCCCTCAGTACTATACCGAGAGGTATACTCTGTTCTTTGTGATGTGGACCAGGTCTTGTAGTAGTGATCCACTTATTAGATTTCTTTGATATCTGCCAGCTGTTTGGTACAGATATTCTCTTTTGATGTTTGGCCACAGAATCACTTCCTGCTGATTATTGATTCTCTGCGCTCATCCTTCATGTTAAGGGTTGTGATAACCACATTGGAAGGATACACAGGTCTTGCAACTTCTGTTCCGTCTGCCTTGGACACGCTGACCCCTTCAATTACGATGGTACCGTGCTTGAGAGAGATACCTTCGACTTTTCCTGTGCTGCCTGCGTGGTCTCCACGCATGACCTTCACGGTATCGCCTACAATTACTCTTGCAGACCTGCAACCGTACTTCTCACGCAGTTCCTTTGAAAGGGGAGCACCCATGTACTTCTGTTTTACATGAAGAGGAGCATTGTATCTTGCTTTTCTCTGCTTTCTTGGCTGATTTGATACCATTTTTCACACCTCATGCAACCATAGATGCCGTGGTACCGATCTTTGGATACCTTTCAGCTACTTCCCTTGCTACCGGTCCCTTGAAGTCAGTTCCTTTAGGGACACCGTCCTTGTCAACTATGACAACAGCATTATCCTCAAAGGCGACCCTCAGACCATCCGGGCGACGGAATTCCTGCCTCTGGCGGACTATAACTGCCAGAAGGATCTGCTTACGCATCTCAGGAGTCCCTTTCTTCACAGATACAACGCACATGTCACCGATACCGGCTCTTGGGTGTCTGTTCTTGACACCGCGGTATCCCTTGACAGATACGATCTCGACTACACGGGCACCTGTGTTGTCCACGCAGTCGATCTGTGATCCTGCGTTCAGAGAACGCGGGATGTTAGATCTGACACCTTTCATGCCTGAGCCTCCACCTTAATCACTACATATGATTTGGTCTTGCTCAGTGGTCTGCATTCTGCGATCGTCACAACATCCCCTTCCTTTGCATCTATGCAGGAAGGATTGTGTGCATGGATCTTAGATTGCCTTTTCTCATATCTCTGATATTTCTTGATAAGCATCTCATGCTTGCGCTGGATGACCACGGTCCTGTCCATATCATCGCTTACAACGGTCCCTACAAGGACCTGTCCGCGAACAGGCAGTACTCCATGGAATGGACAATTAACGTCATTACACTCCTTTTCCGGAGCCGGGACATCCAATCCAATATCTCTTGCCATGATTATTACCTCATGCGTATTTTCCTAATGTTCTTGGTTCTGTTCTCGGGTTGTGAGAGCAGTAGGTTCCCTTCTATTTTGACATGCCTTCTGGCATGTTTGCCCGATATGCGGCCGGGTATCTGAAACACAAAGGTCGTGCCTGTTTTTGGAACCATCTTCTTCTGACCTTCCTCTGTTTGAACAATGATCATGTTCCTCGTTTCATCAACCACTTTGCCGCGTATATTGCTCAGTGTGGGATTGGTAGCGTCTTCAATTTTAACTACCAGCCCGATTAATTCGTGGAATATAAGTTTTGAAGGAGTGATTTCCACTTCAGATCTCCTTCATTTCTCTCTGGATGGTCTTGATCCTGGCAATTGTACGCCTGAGCTCCCCGATCCTTCCGGGGTTATCAGGAGCTCCTCCTGCAGATGAAAGTGCACGCTCACGTGTGAGTTCGTCCTTCATCTTGTCAAGTTCATCCATCCTTTCTTCAGGGGACATGTCCCTGATCTCGTTCAAGCGAAGAATTGCCATTACTTATCCTCCTTGTGAACACGTGCGATAGGATGCCAGTAATCGTAGCCTTCATGCTTGTGCTGCCAGACGTCATCCATAAGTCTGCGCTGTTCGTCAACGAGACCTTCCATAGGTTCTGGTTCCTCAGGAGCATTCTCAGGTGCTTCTTCGGTGGCCTCTTCGACCGTTTCCTCAGAAGTCTCCTCTGAAGCTTCCCCTTCTGCTGCCGGCTCTTCAGCTTCTTCAGTAGCTGATTCCTCAACAACTTCCTCTGCTTCCTCTTCGTCAGCAACCTCACCTTCAGCTTCTGTCTCCACAAGCTTCTCGATGTCACTGCCTTCTTCCTCAGTAGCAGCTGCTTCTTCAGGCACCTCTTCGACGATGTCCTTCAGATGGAAGGAGTCAGGAAGTACAGCACCAGGAGGAATGATCCTTACTTTACATCCAAGGGTTCCGAGTTTTCTTACAGCGGTTGCAAAGCCCTCGTCCACGATATCATCCACAGGTTTTCCTGCGTGCTTGATGTATCCGTTTACGAGTTTCTCTACCCTGGACCTTGCACCGGTCAGTTTTCCGGAAATGACGATCTCACAGCCAAGTGCACCTGAGTTCATGATAGCCCTCATGGTGTTGTGGCCTGCCTTCCTGAAGTACCATCCTCTCTCGATGGAGGATGCAAGGCGTGATGCCATCATCTGTGCATTGAGTTCGGGCTTTCTGACTTCCTGCGCATCGATCTGCGGGTTGTCGACATCATAAAGTCTGTCGATGTCCCTGGTAAGTTTACGAATGACCTTACCTGCCTTACCGATTACCATACCGGGTTTCTCGGAGTATATTGTGATCTGTGTACCCATGGGAGTACGGTTGATATCCATTCCACCGTAGCCTGCCCTGCTGAGCTGTTTTGAGAAAAATTCATCCATGGAGGCCTTTACGTATCCTTCCTGAACGAATTTCTTTTCTATTGCCATTAGCGCACCTCGTTCAAAATAATCTCGATGTTTACAGTTTCCGTGTTCTTGGGACTACCACGTCCACGTGCCCTTGGCCTCATTCCGTGGATGACACGACCGCGCTTTGTAGCAACATGAGCTATGTACATCTGGTCAGGTTCAAGCCCCTTATATTCAGCATTGCTCCTTACGTTCTCCAGGATCTTCAGATAGGCCTGTGCAACTTTGACAGGATATCTGCCTGTTGCCATGGGACCCTTTCTGTGTCCTGATCCTTCATGGTGTCTCTTGAAAGGAACTGCCTGCTTCATTCCTATAACATCTTCGAGGTACCTCTGGGCGACTTCGATACGCATACCTTTGATCGCGGTTCCGACCTCGCGGGATTTCTTAGGTGATATGTGAAGCTCCGAACCCATCGCCTTAGCAGATGTCTTCGGGTCAAACTCCATTGTATATCCGATTCTTGCCATACATTATCACCTTACTTCAACGGAACGAACTTGCTTGAACGGGTTGCTCCGACACCTGCACTTCCGTGGTTAACCTTGGAGCGAGTTGCTGCGAATTCCCCGAACCTGTGTCCGATCATTTCCGGCTGTATCTCTACTTCCACAAATGTTTTGCCGTTGTATATTTCGATATGTTTTCCCACCATGTCAGGGAAAACTATCAGATCCCTGTAGTGGGTACGTACCTTATCCTTGTCCTGAAGATTCTGGATTACCTGTTTTCTGCCTTCTGTGAAGCCTTTTTTGATAGTTCGGCGTTCACGGGATGGCAAAAGTTCAGCAAACTCCTCGACGCTCAAGGATTTGAGCTGTTCAACCGTCTTGCCACGGTATGTATATTCACCTTTTCGTTTTGGTAATTTGGATGATGATTTTCTTGCCATGATTTAAGCCTCCGGTTTAACGCTTTCCTGTCCTGCGTGCTGCTATCTGGCCTACTTTACGTCCCGGAGGTGCATTCCTGCTGACCGTGGTAGGTCTTCCGGGATGCTGCCTGTTACCTCCACCGAACGGGTGATCGATTACATTCATGGCGACACCTCTTACACGGGGATACTTTGCAGCTCTTGTCTTCAACTTGTGATACTTCTTTCCTGCCTTGAGAAACGGTCTGTCAACCCTTCCGCCACCTGCAATAATACCAATTGTTGCACGACATCTCGGGTTGAACCATTTCATCTCACCTGAAGGCATCTCAAGGACTGTCTTACCACGTTCATGGGAAATTACTGTTGCATATACACCTGAAGAACGTGCAAACCTTCCTCCGTCATTGGGTTTACCCTCAATGTTACAGACAGGGACACCTTCCGGGATCTCTGCCAGTGGCAGGATGTTTCCTGGTTTTACTTCTGCGGATATTCCGCAGGCGATCTCGTCGCCCACCGCAACGCCTTCCGGTGCAAGGATCAGACGTTCCTCGCCGTTATCGAAAGATACCTTTACTACCGGTGCAGAGCGTGCCGGATCGTGTGTGACCTCAAGCACTGTACCGTAAACAGTGTCATTCGAGTCAACACGAGGGTGCTTCATTGAAGCCTTATACCTGTGTGATGGTGCTCTGTAAGTAGGGGTTCCACGACCTCTGTTCTGTGATATGATTCTTCTTGCCATACAAATTCACCTCACATCAGACCTATCCTTGTAGCTATTTCGTGGGCAGCCTCTGTGCCTTCGAAAGTCACTATGGCCTTCTTGAGACCTTTCATTGTGCTCATAGTACATACCGAGGCAACCGGGAAACCATAAAGTTTCATGACCTCGGCCTTGATCTGATTCTTGTTTGCGCGGGAATCGACAACAAACTGGAGTTTGTTGTCTTCCAGAAGCATCATTGCTTTTTCAGTGATGAATGGGTATTTGATTGCGCTCATTCGAACATTCCCTCCAGGGCAGCTATTGCAGATTCTGTCCATACTGTCAACCTGCCGGCGTGTGTTCCCGGTGCAAGGATCTCGGTATTAAGGGAATCCACTGATATTACATCCACACCTGCAAGGTTCCTTGCAGATCTGAAAAGAGCGGAATCGCGTGCCGCTACAATGAGGACGCTCTTTCTGTTCTTGAATCTTCTTCCACGGAGCTTTCCTCTTCCGGCCCTTACGTTCCTACCGTCCTTTGCGCGAAGTACATCGTCATAGACACCTGCTGCCTGCAGGAAACTGACAACGTCCTTTGTCTTTTCAAGGTCTTCTAGGGCATTTTCTGCCACCAGTGGAAGCTGAGCATCGAATCTGTGTCCGCGTCCCATTACCACTTCTGCGTTAGCTGTACTTGCTATGGCTGAACGGATTGCCATACGCCTTTCTTTTCTGTTTACTTTCTCTGTTCTGTCGGTTTCGGTCTTCGGAGGATGTGCTCTCCTACCGCCGACAGCCTGAGGAACTCTTGCTGCACGGCTACCGTTTGAGAGCCTCGGGATCTGTGCAACACCTCTGCCTGATCCCCATGACTCTGCTGAGGTTTCCATACCTGCATACAATTTGGTACCATAGGGCTGCAGCCTGTTTGCCTGTGCCGTAAGTACAGCTCTTTTGATAAGATCAGGCCTGTATGCCTCATCGAATACTGCAGGAAGCTGCACATCGCCCTTGCTGTTACCGGATAAATCAATAATGTTTGCTGTGGCCATTCACTTCACCCCTGTTTGGATTGTGTGCTCACATGAAGGAGCTGTGGTTCACCCATTGCAGTCGCCTTTGACCTCATTGGTTCTCTGAGCCTTACAAGCCTCTTGGAGGGTCCCGGGATGCTTCCTTTGAGCAGTACATAGTCCCCTCTTACAAGACCGTAGTTCAGGAAACCACCTTCAGGGTTGATCTCCTCGCCATCTGTGGAGACCTTCATAATACGCTTGTTGTATTCTGTTCTCTGGTGGTATCCCATCTGACCCATCTGCGGAACTCTCCAGCTGACACGTGCCGGGTGGAAAGGACCAAGGGTTCCTATCTGCCTGAGACTTCCCTGCCTGGAGTGCTTGTTCTTCGCAAGGTTGATACCCCATCTCTTTACGGGGCCCTGTGTTCCTTTTCCGGTGGTGATGGCTGCCACGTCAACAAATTCACCGTTGTTGAATACGTCGCTGATCTTCACTTCGGATCCAAGTAAGGACTTTGCGTAGTCGAACTTTTCCTGCACACTTGAGCCGTTGACTGCGGTTTCCATGATGTCCGCATTCTTCTTGGGAATACCTGTGAGCTTCTTTGGTAAGGTGTAGGTTACGACCTTGATGTCAGAAACACTACCTTCTTCGATCATCTTAGTGATCTTATCCAAAGCTTCCTCGGTATTGGACTCCTTTGGTAACTTGATTGTCTTTCCAAGACTTTCGTCGACATCGGAGCTCCACGCATCAGCAACAGCCTTCTCACCATAGTGAGTGTTATTATAAGCACGGATAGCAGCAACACGAATAGCAGGTGTTTCCACAACTGTGACAGGTACTGAGATCTCCATGCCTTCAGTCAGACTGTTCTTCACATCATCAACCAATATCACGTGGGTCATGCCCACCTTATACCCGGCAAAGTCCTGGAGCTTTGGTTCTCCTGCGGACTCTGGCCATGAGTTGAATCTTGGGATGTGGCTTTGTGCTCTTTTGCGCGGACTGAAAGCGAGTGAACCTCGTCTTGGTCTATGCCCTTTTGCCATTCTTATTCTCCTGATTACACATTTTCTTCTTAAGTGAGACCACACAAAGTATGGCCAAGATGCAAAAAAGTCATCAAGTCAACCAGAATCGACCTGAATCAAGCGTTAATACACTACGTGAACTCCACGTATACTAGCGTACACGCATTCAGCGTAGCGACCTGCCGTTTCCACTATATCTGGTGGATCCTGGCATACCCTTATTGGGGCAAACTCCGGCGTCATCTCGAAAAGATTTAAACATCTCTGCATTGTGGTGAACTTTATTGTACACTGCGGGCATTCCTGAAGAGGCCCTATACTTCATGTTAAATCCGACTTTTTCGCACTGTAAGTTTAATCTGGTCAGATCATCTTCACCTGATCTAACGTTGCGCCATTAAACGTATATTTACTATTTAAACTCTTTGCACGATAATAAAGATTCTACTGCTGGACTGCAACATCAGAAAAATCTGCAAGCTAATTGAAAAATCATATAAGTATTAATGTACTTGTATACGTACCTGAATTCTAAAACAAGGAGTTAGAAAGTGGAAGTCAAAAAAGCCGTAATCCCTGTCGCAGGTCTTGGAACAAGGTTCCTCCCTGTCACAAAATCCATGCCAAAGGAAATGCTTCCTATAATAGACAAGCCAGTTATCCACTATGTAGTGGAGGAAGCCATAGCATCCGGAATAGATGACATCGTATTCATTACCGGCAGGAGCAAGAGATCCATTGAGGATTATTTCGATGACTCCCCGGAACTTGAGAATCATCTAAGGGAAAAGAAAAAAGAGAACCTATTAAAGATAGTGCAGGACATCTCATCACTGGTAGATATACACTATATCAGGCAGAAAGAGCCCCGAGGACTCGGGGATGCTATCTACACGGCAAAGAAACATATCAATGACGAGCCCTTTGCGGTACTGCTTGGTGACGACATAATTGTGAATCAAGAACCCTGTACCAAACAGTTGATCGATAACTTCGTGAAATACGGCAGGTCCACCATAGCTGTGGAAGAAGTACCACAGGAAAAGATCAGCAGCTACGGTATCATTAAAGGTAAGCCCATAGATGATTCATTATACACTCTGGACAATATTGTTGAAAAACCAAAAGCTGAAGATGCTCCATCCAATATAGGAGCAATAGGAAGATACGTATTCACTCCAGAGATACTTGACTGCATAAAAGAAACAGCAAGTGGTGTGGGTAATGAGATACAGCTCACGGATGCCATACGCCTTTTAAACGAAGAACAGATGATATATGCATACAGGTTCAGGGGCCAGAGATACGATACCGGTGACAAGGTAGAGTACGTCAAGGCGATAGTTGATTTTGCACTTAAAAACAAAGATATGCGAGGACAGATCGAGGAGCATATCAGAAGCAAGCAGATAGATCCTGGCTCAAGTCCGGAAAAAAAGGATGTTGCTAAGAAGATCCTAAGCAAGTAAAATGAAACTAGCTAAAATATCAGGGATGAGCTGTGATCATCCCTGTATTACAGACCTGCCCATCTCAAAAGCCCTGATATTGATGTCAACTGTTTTCGGAGGAACCAGTTCCTTAACACATTCAAGCAGGGTATCAACAGATACAGGCAGATAGTTTGATACCGCACCCACCATGACAACGTTCATGGATTGCGGATGTCCCGCCTCCTTTGCAAGATCCGTAGCATTGAAGGCCTTGACTTCCCTTTCTTCTTTCATCACGGAGAGAATATCATCGATATCCGGATAAGTACAGAGTCCTGAAGTAACAGTGACCGGAAGTATCGGTTCCGTATTGACCAATATCACTCCGTCCTCTGCAAGGTATTCCATATATCTCAGTGCTTCACTTGGTTCCAGTGCAAGCAAGACATCGGCACCTTTCAGAGGTATCATCGAACCAAGCTCGCATCCGAGCCTGATATGGTTCACAACCGAGCCACCACGCTGGGCCATACCATGGGTCTCTGCGGCTCTGACGGACATATCTTCCTTTACAGCAGCCTTGCCTATGATATCAGATGCAAGGATGGTACCCTGTCCGCCCACACCCGCAATTATTAGATCGAATATGGATATTCCTTCTGCACTCATTTCTTCACCTCCGAGATAGCCTCGAACATGCACAGGCGGTCACATACCCCACAGCCGGTACACATCATATTAATCGAAGCTTTTTTGGTCTCCACGTCAAATTCAATTGCCGGACAGCCAAGATATACACATTTCTTACATCCCACACATTTGTCAGCGTCAATGGTAAATGGTTTTCTGCGAATACCAGAGCGCTTTGCATCGATAACACAGAGCTGTTCCGTGATAACAACGGAAGTTCCCTTATAATCCTTCGCTTTCCTGAAGACCTCCTCGGCCTTATTGAGATCGTAGGGATCAACGGTTTCTACAAAGCCGGCTCCCATACCCTTACAGAGTGTTTCCAGACAGACCTCCGTTGTCTGCTCACCTGTTGCAAGTTTACCCATACCCGGATTTGGCTGGTGCCCGGTCATTGCGGTGGTGCGGTTATCTACTATAGTTACTGTAATATCCGCCTTATTATAGATAGCATTAAGAAGACCGTTCATGCCCGTGTGGAAGAATGTGGAATCACCAATGGAGCAGCATATGGGCTTTGTCTCTCCTGCCTGATACATTCCGCTTGCAACGGTTATGCTTCCACCCATACAGAGCGTCGTATCCACGGTGCCACTCTGGATTCCAAGGGTATAGCAACCGATATCACTGGGGAATATTGCATTTTTCCCATAGACCCTTTTCATGACATGGAAAGTAGCCCTGTGAGAACAACCCGGACACATGACAGGCGGACGCATTGGCAGTTCAACCCTGCATCTGTCATAATCAAAGTCCTCACCCGTATCAGCCGGGACATCCGACCTTCCAAGTCCCAGCACCTCCGCAAGGACATCTGCACATACATCGGTATTCAGCTCGAATATCCTCGGAATCGGACCCGGCATCTTACCGATTATCTCAACATCTGAGCCTGTTTCCTGTGCTATGATCCTAACCTGCTCTTCGACGACAGGCTCCATTTCCTCGAAAATGATTATACGATCGGCGTTCTCCATGAGAGTACGTATCTTTTTCTCCGGAACAGGATAGGTTCCTATCTTCAGGAATGAAGCATCAATTCCCTGTCTGATCACAGCTTCCTTTGCATAGACCGAAGCAATTCCCGATGCTATTACACCAACACTTGCACCCTCGCTCAGTTCAAGCTCATTCCAGGGCGAGTTCTCAAGTTCCGCAAGAATATCCTTTTGCAGCTCCAGCAGATGAGGGTGCTGTATCCTGGCGTTCTTGGGAACCATGACCCATCTTTCCAGATCCTTCTGGAAGTCAGCTGCAGGCATATCCTCTTTCACAGGACCCAGCTCCACATCGGACTTGCCATGGGATATGCGTGTTGTCGGCCTGAAAATTACAGGTGTCTGCAACTTGTTTGAAATTTCGAACGCATAGGGCATCATATCCTTTGCTTCCTGGGGTGTGCATGGATCCAGGCACGGGATCAGCGAGAACTGTGAATACCTGCGTGTATCCTGTTCGTTCTGAGATGAGTGACATGACGGATCATCAGCAACGATGATAACCATGCTTCCTTTTACACCCGTATATGCCAGCGTCATAAGAGGGTCCGCTGCGACGTTCAGACCCACATGTTTCATGGTGACCACGGAGCGCACACCTGCCATGGCTGCGCCGGCCGCTACCTCAAGGGCAACCTTCTCATTGACCGACCATTCTACGTAAAAATTCCTTTCCTTCATTCCTGCCAGTGTACCGATGATCTCTGAAGACGGGGTTCCGGGATAGCCGGATATGACCTGTCCGCCCCCTTCAACGATACCGCGCGCGATTGCAACGTTTCCAAGCATGTACTCGCGTTTTACCATGAGAATCTCCTGCCAGCGTATACTTAATGATTATTGATAAAGATATCTGAAAACAAGAATCGTGCTAAAATGTGACAATTAATTCATGGGAATGAAAATTCAGAGAATAAAAATAAGCCCGTCATAAATAAACTTCAGGCTCACCAGCCCGATACAGATCAGCACAAAAGTCCTGAACTTCTTCTGAGGTATCCTTGAAACAGCTCTCTTCCCGACAAAAGAACCAGCTATTGCTACAAGAAAAAGAACAGGTATATAATAGTAATACTCCTGTGGAAGATAACCGCTTGCAAAATAGACAGGGATCCGAGAGATATCTACTGCAAGTGATATCGCTGCTGCAGTGGAGATGTAGACCGATTTTTCGAGATTATAGGATGTAAGGAACGAACTCCGCAGAGCTCCGCCAGTGCCAATCAATCCCGCAAAGAAGCCGGATATACTCCCCCCAAGCAAAGTGTTCTCTGTTGTCGGCTTCACTGACAGGTCGGGCCGGGATATTGAGATCACCACATACACCAGAAGAAATACACCGAGTATCATTTTCAATACAGACTGTGAGACATAGCTGACAAGAAAGGCACCGATAATAGTCAGTATAACACTGGGAATCCCGAACCTGATGATCAGTTCCCTGTTGAAGCCGTGTCTGAAGAAAGTGACCCTGCCAATATTTCCGGACATATGGAAGATGGCTACTAATATTAGAGCGGTTCTGAAATCAAAGAAGAACAGTGCTATTGGAAGAAAGACAGTGGATGAACCGAAACCCGCCATTGTCCCGAGAACCTCCGAGAAGAATGCGGCAATAATAAAGAGAATACCCGGCTCTGGCATTGAGATGATATTTGTGAATTAAAACTTAAAAGAGTTGTGAAACAAGAAAGTAGCATCATAATCGATAACTATAAAACCAAAGAGTAATGTGCAATATCACTATACTATATAATGAAGACTCTTAAGAATCCCATATCCCTCTTTTAAGAAACCCAAGGTGGTTCATTTCATGGCTCAGGAAATTGAAGAAAAGGTCATTGAGGCTAAAAAAGCATCCATTATTCTTGCAAGTGTCAATACCGGGACAAAGAATGCTGCTCTTGAAGCAATGGCACAGGCACTTGATGATAATCGTGATCAGATTCTGGCAGCAAACCAGAAGGACGTGGAAACTGCAGAGAAGCTCAAAAGAAAAGGCGAGCTTTCCCAGGCACTTGTGGACAGGCTCAAGGTCAGTGACAGCAAGATAAGCGGAATGATAGACGGCATCCGTGATGTCATTGAACTGAAAGACCCGGTTGGTGAGACCATCGCTGCACTTGAACTTGATCAGGGACTGGAGCTCTTCCAGGTAAGTAGTCCGATTGGGCTCATAGGCGTTATATTCGAGTCCCGCCCCGATGTTGTTCCACAGGTGATGTCACTCTGTCTTAAAAGCGGGAATGCCACCATATTCAAGGGTGGCAGCGAGGCACTCAATTCCAACCGCGTGATATTCGATCTGTTAAAAGAAGCTGCGGAATCCGTAAAAGGTATGCCTGCAGGCGCATTCCAGCTCATGGAAACAAGGGAGGAGGTAAATGATATCCTGAGCATGGATGCATATATCGACCTGCTCATCCCCAGAGGATCCAATGCCTTTGTAAAATACATGCAGGATAATACCAAAATACCTGTCCTGGGTCATGCGGATGGTATATGCCATGTATATGTTGATGAAGATGCAGACCTTACAAAAGCATATGATGTCTGTTTTGATTCCAAGGTCCAGTATCCCGCAGTATGTAATGCAATGGAGACCCTGCTTGTCCATGAGAAGGTAGCTGAGAAGTTCCTCCCAACAATGGCGAAAAGGTTTGATGAAGCAGGTGTGGAGATGCGCTGTGACGAGCAGTCCTATTCGATCCTTGAGATGATCGATTTCCTGAAGAGTATTCTCAGGGCAACTGAGGAGGACTGGAGTACGGAGTATAATGACCTGATACTTTCCATTAAGATCGTGGAGTCCATGGAAGAGGCCATCGAGCACATCAATACCTACGGTTCACATCACACAGATGCAATCATCACAGAGAACAAGTTCAAGAAGAAGGATTTCACAGATCTTGTGGACTCATCCAGCGTTATGATCAATGCATCCACAAGATTTGCAGACGGTTTCAGGTATGGAAAGGGTGCTGAGGTCGGCATCAGTACCAATAAAATTCATGCCAGGGGACCTGTTGGCATGGAAGGTCTGCTTATCTATAAGTATGTACTTGTGGGTGATGGTGAGAGGGTTGCAGATTACGCAGGACCCGAGGCCCGTAAGTTCACCCACAGGAAGATCAACAGGAAGGCCTCGGACGTACTTGACACTACACTGGAATAAATGGCTATCAGAAACAACTTCAGAACAGAGGCGTATCTTTGATCGACCGGAAGGATATCTTTGACGATATCGATAAAATCGTAATTAAGATCGGTACCTCTTCCATCAATACAGAGGAGGAAAAGCTGAATCACCCTTTCATGGACAATATCGCTTCCCAGGTTGCCGCTCTGCATGAGATGGGGAAGAAAGTTATCCTTGTTAGCTCCGGTGCCATAGGAATCGGCATCGATATGCTTAGCTTTGAGAAAAGACCGCGGGAAATTCCGGTAAGACAGGCCTGTGCAGCAGTGGGACAGAGTGTGCTCATGCAGGAGTGGAGCAATTCTTTCTCCAGACATAACCTCAAGGTCGCGCAGATCCTTATTACATACGAATCATTTTCCAGCAGACTCACTTACCTGAACCTGAGAAACAGTATATCCACATTGCTCAGCTATGGCGTGATCCCTATAATCAATGAGAACGACCCGATCTGCGTCAATGAGATCGAAGCTACCTTCGGCGATAATGATAAGCTCTCTGCTATGGTGGCAAGCAAGATCGAAGCCGACCTTCTGATAATACTGTCAGATATCGATGGCCTCTATGACAAGAACCCAAAACGGAATCATGATGCAAAGTTCATAAGTGTTATAGAGGAGATCACACCCGAAGTGGAAAGCTATGGAGGCAGTCCGACCAGTATGAAAGGGGTCGGAGGAATGAGAACGAAGATCGAAGCTGCCAAGATCTGCCATATGTCCGGCTGCAACATGGTAATTGCTAACAGCAATGTGGAGAACGTTGTTAAAAATATCCTGGATGCCGAGGAAATAGGCACTCTGTTCGTTGCCAATGAGGAAATCCATAAGAACAGGATAAGATGGATACTGCTTTCAAAAACATGCGGATCGGTTGAAGTGGATACCGGTGCAAGGGATGCCATTCTTAACAGCATGAGCCTGCTGCCCTCGGGTATCGTTAATGTGGAAGGTGTTTTTGATCGGGGAGATATCATAGAGATAAAATGTGATGGAGAAACCTTTGCCAAGGGAATTACAGACTACACTTCCGGGGAACTGGAAAAGATAAAGGGCAAGCACACAAACATGATAGCCGATATTCTTGGTTATAAGAACCACAACCATGTTATCAAAAAAGAGAATATCGGGCTTTTTAATGGGGAAAATAGTCAGGAAAAGTCCCAGTCCTGATTTCACAGAGAATTATACACTTAGCAGCAGCCCGGCTTATCTTTATTCACACATAACCTGGTATCTGAAAAACAATATCAACTGGGAGAACCATGACCGCAGCAGATAAACCTGGAGAGGATATCCAAAAGGAAGTTCTGAAGAAGATCAAGCCTTCCGATGAGGAGAAAAGAAAACTTTTCATGGTAGTGGATGAACTGCTCGAAAAAGCAACTGATACTGCCCGAAAAATGGATATCGACATTGGCAGAGCAATGCTTGTGGGTTCTGCTGCCAGAGGAACGTGGATATCAGGCACCCATGATCTTGATATTTTTATCTCATTTCCTGAGGAGACCAGCAGGGAGGAACTTGAAGAATCCGGCCTTCTGATTTCAAGGGAGATCGCAAAAGATGCGGAGGCTTTTGAAGAGAGATATGCCGAGCATCCGTATCTTAATATGAGATACAGGGGATTCGACGTGGATCTGGTGCCATGCTTTGCGGTCAACTCGGCATCCTGTATCAAATCGGCAGTTGACAGGACACCCTTCCATAACAGTTTTGTAAAAGAACATATAGATGAACTCCAGGATGAGGTACTGCTGTTAAAACAGTTAATGAAGGGTACAGGCGTCTATGGTTCCGAACTTCGCACCCAGGGATTTTCCGGCTACCTTGCTGAATTACTGATAATCCACTATGGTTCTTTCAAGGACGTTGTCTCAGACGCATGCGAGTGGAAGCCCGGAATGGTCATCGATCTGCTGGGACATGGGACCGCTAAGCATGAAGAGCCTCTTGTGGTCGTCGACCCCACTGACCCCGGGAGAAACGTTGCTGCTGCACTTTCAGTTGACAAATTTGCCCGCTTCATTGAAATATGCAGATCATATCTAGACAGGCCTTCACTGGAATTCTTTTTTCCAAAACCGCAAAAACCCCTGAATGACGATGAAATATCCGGAATCATAGAAGAGCGTGGAAGCTCCTTTCTGGCAATTGTCTTTAAGACTCCGGACCTTGTCGAAGACGTCCTGTATCCCCAGCTTGATAAAATGGAAATAAGTGTGAAGGCACTTCTTGAGCAATATGAGTTTACCGTAATAAATAGCGGCACATGGTCAGGTGAAGATTCTGTTGTGGTTATAGAGTTACTCTCATCAGCTCTCCCTCTGGTGAAAAAGCATCATGGACCCCCTATATGGGTACGCGATCATTCACAGGGTTTCAGGTCCAAGTATGAAGGAGCAGATGAAACTTTTGCACTCTACATTGAGGATGGAAGATATGTTGCGGATATCAGAAGGAAGTTCCCCACTGCAAGAGAAGTCCTTGAAAACAGGCTGACGGACTGTTCCATGGGTAAGCAGCTTTCAAAAGCTGTGAAAAAAGAACACATGATACTTGAAAATAAACAACTCTGCAATATCAGAGATGCTGATTTCCGGGTGTTTATGAGAAAGTGGCAAAAAAACGGAATTCCATAAACTCAAAGCAGGCCTTCCTGTCTTTTCTGGTAAAAGAAGTACTGCTGTGCATATCCACAGTATCTTCCGAAATACATACGACCCCAGTTACCTATCTTGCTTTTTGTAACAACACCGTTGAAGTAATCCTGATTTCCGTATATGGTCCTTACAACCTTTTCCACATGAGTATCAACCGGGAAAGCCTCCATTTTCTCAAACGCAAAAAGGAGTATGCAGTCCGCAACCTTTTCCCCTATGCCTTCAAGGAACATCAGCCTCTGTTTTGCAGCATCATAATCCATTTTGAAAATGTCATCCAGCACAAGGTTCCCTTCCTCCACATGCCTTGCTGCCTTTATAACACGTCCGCCCCTGAAACCAAGCTTGCAGGCCCTCATGTCCTCGTCACATGCATGTATAAGTGAAGCAGGATCTGGAAAACTATAGTAGCCTTCCTCTATTTCCTCCCCGTAATTTTTGCACAGCATGGAAATACCGCGTTTGATATTGGGAATACTCCAGGCGGTTGCAAGTATATAGGATATGAGGCATTCCCATGGATCCTGTCTTATCAGACGCAGACCCCTGTATTTCCTTATAGCTTCATCCATGAACTCATCCTTATTGACCTCCTGCAGGATTGTATCGAGGTCATCGTCAAAGCGGAAATAATTCTCAAAAAAAGACTCTGGTAATCCTGAATCCACCAGAACCTCACCGCTTTTTGGATCCTGCTGAAGGCGTACCACATCACCGTTGACCACCCCTGTCCACCAGCCGTCGATATAATCCCATCTGAAAACCTGGCCGCAATCAAGCGTATATTCCAGGTTGAAGTTCTCACGGAAAAGTGTGTACATTGTCATGCTCTAAGTTCGAGTTCTCTTAAGAATATAGCGGAAGAGATCGTGTCTCCAAGTCCTACGGTTGCTACCGGCTCAGCGCAGATTCGTGTCGGAACGGCACATATGGAATATCCCCGGTATTTCCTGAAAACAGAGTATCTTCTTGTAATGTCATACTCACCGGGAGGGATGTAGTCGATGATCTTCTGCATCTGCTTTTTACCGGTCTTACTTTCACTTATACTGGAAGCGATCTGCAGAAGTTCTTCCCGGCTGTAGAGTTTACCGTAGCATGCAAAAGTTGCAGCACAGTCCACCCCGAAGTGCAGTGACTCAAGTACCTGCTCCGCTTCTGAGCGTGTATCTGATGACACCGACAAAACAAACTCGTGTGTATGAACCTGTAGCCTTTTCTGACCTGAAGCTTTGCACAGGGACACTGCAGTTTCAATTATGGCTCTTGAATCCATTTCAAGAATGCCCGCAGCATCCAGTTCATTCATACGGGCCAGTGTTGCGAGCTCATCCTCGTTCAATCCGATATTATCAACAACCGGAACCAGACTGTTGAACACATCATTTGCCATTTCTTCCGATTCAAAATGTCCCAGCTCAGCATGGATATGCAGGTGTTTGTTTCGCTTTTTCCACTCACTCAGCTGTTTTATTGATCTGTTAAGCTTTTCCTTATAGCTGCTCCCGTCAGGATACTCTTCTCTGAGCAGATGATAACCCGAGATAAGCGCCCCGTCCATTTCATTTATATGTTCAAGAGCATAGTTCCTGAACTGTTCATCGATGTGAAGTTCCAGATTTAGCGGATCATAGCTTGCAATGAACCTATTCTCTCTGGGTACTGATATCCCATTCCCGGAAAAAACAAAGCTGTCACCCTGTTTGAAATCAAAGACAAAATGTATCAGCTCACCTTCATCGCCAATATGTTTTGCCAATATTTCCTGATCCCTGCTGCTTACTGCTTCACCTCCATCTGGAATGTATATTGCCCTTTCCGAGAAAAAAGACATCTGCAACTCGGATGGATTTGCCACATTTGGAACCACCCTGGATGCGCCGAGTTCAGAGAGGACATTTGCCATAATACCCATATTGCCGCCCATCCTCATGAACGAAGCTTTCAGAAAGTTAGTCCGAAGCCAGTTGAATACCTCTTTGTCCCGAATCAACCATTCGGCACCGGTTCCATGCCTCATGCATATAAAGAGCCCTGCAAAGAAATCAGGTATAGAAGATATATGACCCGGAGGATCTTTCATCTTCTCAGCTATTTCCTCCTTATATCCTTCAGCAATTTCGGACATCTTCTGACCGTCCACCTTATAGATGGCATCGATATTGGCATTATAAGCGCAGAGAATATTCATGCATCTACTCCGGGCATTTCACTCTGCCCTTTTCTTTGATCTTGGTCAGCATTGCAATAAAAGTTCCTGCCGAGATAGCATCCCCTATGCCTACGGTGCCAACAGGGTCTTTTACTACTTTTGTAGGTACGATCACGAGACTGTGTCCAAGAGCATTTACACACCCGTTCTCGAAATCTTCCATGGTGCAGATACCCTGCCTTACAAGATACGAGGCCAGGCTGTACAGATTCTCATATCCCTTTTCATAAACAGGAACCCTGAGACCTATTTCCGCATCTTCTATACTGCTGATACCGCCTGTTGATGCCTGGGTAGCAGCAAGTATTGAAGCAAACAGAAGTGCTTCCCTGTAGTCCTCCACATCAATCGGGCTTTCCTGTGATACAAGGGACATGAAGTGGCCGAGCGAGTGTATGTTGACTACCTCCAACTCAAGCTTTTCAAGGAGTATGATCGCACCTTTGTAAAGGGCAATGACGCTATCCTCATCTTTACCCATGGCATCGTAGGCCAGGCGCTCGTAACCCAGTACATTAAGGGCATTGGCAACCTCGATCGTATCAAGGCCAAGAGAAGTTACATGCTTTTTCACTATATCGGTCAGTATTGCTTTTCGGATAACCTTGTTCTGTATGGACGTGAACTCAACATGGATAGGCATGTCGGGATTACACTCTTTGAGGGATTCGATAACATTGACAGCCCTCTCAACATAGTGATGATAGCTCAGGCCATCTCCGTAATCCTCCCTGATGATCTGATAACCTGCAAGTATGGCTCCGTCGATCTGATCCCGGATCTGGGGAAGCTTCTCGTATATCTTACTGTCCATATTGATCCGTAGCCAGTCGGGTCTGGATGAGACAATAAGACGGTTGTCCCTGGGCACTTTGAAGCATTCCCCTGCACAGCAGACTTTGGTTCCCTTTGAGTACTCTATTATCCAGTTCACCTTGGGCTTTTGCTCACGGTCCCGGATATGCATGGGGTGTCTTAGAATTAGTTTTCCGTCCTCGATGAAAGGATATTTCAGGTTGGGTGAATCCACGAAGTATTCGGCCTGCTCCCGGGATAACCACGGCACATAGGTGATAACGTTGTTCAGTCCCAGGTTTGCCAGCAGGTTGGACATGATGCCAGCCTGTCCCCCCATCCGGGCATAATCAAAGACAAGATTGTCCATGAGCCAGTCATGGATATCAGTAGTATGGGTTGGCACTTCCGCAGCCTTCCCGTCACGCATTGAGATTACAAGCCTCGCCATGAAATCAACCGGATCATCGATCACACGGGGATACTCCACAACCCTCTTCTGGATGGAACCGCAACCAATGATGCCCACAAGCTTCTTCATTTCCTCTTCTTTTATGTGCTTGATAGCATCGATGTTACTATTATAGGCTACGAAAACTCCCCTGATATCGCCCAATGAAGCTTTGATATTCTCAAATGCTTTTGCGTATTTCTTCTCCCAATCTTCTATTTCCATAACTCACACCCGGTGAATATAGGATATGACTGGAATTTATATATAAAGATTGGATGTGAGTAGAGGGATTAAATGGGTAAACGCATGGATACTTATTCATAATAAGCATCCAATATCTCTTCAAAATCATAGATAAAGACCATTCCTGAGTTATAATCGGGCTGTATAGTATACTCGGAACCTCTCTTTACTACTAATGCTATTACAACATACTTTCCATCATCTGAGAACGTACCTGATGAGAATGAATCTACAAAATCAATTTTTCGATGTCTGCTACTCACAATCTTTCTTTTCGACTCGATATCCCATACGATAAGCCTGGAATAGTCCATAGCCATGATATACTTTCTATCCCTTGACAATGCAGTGCTGTCAGGTGAAAGTTCCAATCCCCTCAAACGGTACAGTTCCTCGTAAGAGTTTCCATCCCAGACAATTACCTCACTGCGATAAATACTACCTGCCGCAAGGATATTTCCATCATCAGAGAATTGAAGGTCAGCAACCGCCCTTTCCTTTATCGTCCTGACAATCTCTTCATTTTCCAGATCAAAAACAACTATTCTGTCAGGGTTGATACTGTTGTCAAAACTTGCAACCAGATATTTTCCATCAGGTGTGAATGTGATCGAGGTTGCTTTGTAATTATCACTTGTAATTGAATTCACAACTTCGCCAGTTTCAATATCCCATAAAGTTATTGTACAACTCTCAGGGTTTGCAGTCATTTCCGTACAGGCAGCATAGGTAGTTTCGTCCGGGGAAATAGCGGTATCTTCTATGAGAATATCGTTTATCTGATGAGTTCTGAAAGTTCTGCTTGCAACACCTATGCTATGTGTCATGTTGTAAAGTGTCAGATGTGATGCTGTCATTCCGCCATAATGCGGATGATTGCTATTGGAACCTACTAAATAGTAGTTTCCTGGTTTAGAAAACTCAATGTCTACAAGATTGTAGTATGGTTCACGTTGTTTTACAGTAGCACCGCTTTCATCATTCATAACATGATAACCATAGAGTAAGTCGAGATCCGCTGTATCCCATAGGTTTACTATCCCAAGTGTGCTGCTTACAACAAATTTTCCATCAGGTGAAATGTCTATATTTTTCACACCACTTCCAGCTACGAGTGATGTTTTATAGGGCTCAAACTCGTCAAGTGATTTTGCTGGAGAGACAAAATCCCAGACATCTGTCATTACTCCTGGAACTATGGACATTAAGAGTAACAAGAAAATAATCGAAGCAATCTTCTTTTTGTATTCTGTCATGGTGATGAACTCATAAGTTGGTAACAAGTTTCAAATATATCAATGGAATTTGAAAAAATATTACAGGAATATATAAAATCAATGAATCATATTTATTTTTATCGTATTGATTGAAACTGGGTTTAAAAACAGATATTTCCCCTATTTAAGCAACAAGATTGCCAGATAGACATAGCTGAATTTTCCTTTCAACTGGGGGATTCTATAATTATATATTTGGAATCTACCTAAATGATAATTCCAAAAACACAACCGGCCTCACAAAAGACCGGTCGTCTCATCCATGCCAAGCATGATGTTCATGTTCTGTATGGCTGCGCCTGAAGCACCTTTGCCCAGATTGTCAAGACGGGAAATCACCTGTATCTGCTCCTCGTTGCCGTAAATGTAAAGGTCCAGATAGTTTGTATCATTGCTTCCCTGCACATCAAAGGCATTATCCACCAGATCCTCTGTCTCATCAACTACGTGAACACGGATGAATATGGAATCTCCATAATATTTCCGGTAGAGCTCATACAAGGCCTGTTTTGTAACTGATATTTCCAGATCCTTCACGGACAGAGGCAATGTGACCGCCAGTCCCCTTGGAAAATTAGAAACTACCGGCATGAGAATAGGATTCACCTTTAAACCGGATTGAACCATGATCTCAGGCACATGCTTGTGAGTAAGACCCAATGCGTATTGCCTTGGTGCTTTGTAGGCCTGCAATTCTGTAGTTTCATAGGTTTCGATCATTTTCTTCCCGCCACCGGTGTAGCCGGTGATCGAGAACAACGGGACAGCTGTTTCCTTTGAAATGATGCCTTCCTCTACCAGTGGATACAGTGCAACGATAGATGCCGTTGCGTGGCAGCCGGGGTTGGAAACCCTGCTTGCACCGGCCACCTTTTCCCTGTGTGCGGCGGAGAGTTCGGGTAATCCGTAAGCCCATGAATCATTGATACGGTTAGCTGTTGATGCGTCGATGATCTTCGTGTTCGGATTTGTGACCAGACCCACGGTATCTTCGACCGCTTCATCCGGAAGGCAGAGGAATACCAGGTCAGCCTCGTTGAGCAAATTCTTCCTTAGTTCCCTGTCATGGCGCTTTTCGTAGGGAATTTCCAGAATCTCCACCTCTGGATGGTTCGCCAGACGTTCATTTACCAGTAAGCCAGTGGTTCCATGCTGTCCGTCCACGTATATTTTGTACATTGTCTTCCTCAGATACCCTAACTATTGTATTGTTATTCTATATTTCGGCCCTGAAATGTTTTTCATATTTCAAAAAAGATACATGAAACCACTACTTTTCAGCTTTCTTTCTTCGTATCGGGGCAATAAAGAATATTATGAAAAAAACCAGAATAGAAGTGACAGCAAAAGCTATTCTGGTGATATAAAAAAGTGTATCCAATGTATCCTCTATATACTCATTTTCCTTTATATCCTGAAAGTCCCAGAGAAAAACAGCATCACCGCTTAGCATTGTACTATAAACCTCAAAGAAAATTCCATCTTCATATGCATTTGAAAATGCCTTCTCAGCTGATTGATAGTACTCCGAACTCTCAAAAAGGTCGCCACCGTTTGCAAGATAAGTCATATTTGGAGAAAAAGAAACACAATCAAGCCAATAAGCATTTGAGCTCATAGAAAAGTCTGCAATCTTTTCCTCGGTATCAACATCCCATACCAGCAGATTGCCATCGTAAACAACTGCAACATATTTCCCATCTGGAGAAAGGTCATATGAAACAAATGAATCAGCCATCCCATACATTTTAAAGTCCCGATATAGATTTCCATTCGTAGAATTGAATATTTGTATTGAATTCGTATTTCTGGAACGACCTGCAAATATACTTCCATCATTTGAAAATTGAATCTCTTCTAGAGACCCTGTGTTCAAACTAAAGCTGGGAGTTTCATTTTTCCAATCCCAAAAAATGGTTTTTGAGGGTTTTTCATCGTTAAGGTAATTCACAGAAAGGTAACGACCATCTGGAGTAAATGCTAATGAGGATACCTCGTCATTGTTACTTTCCAGAGATACGATTGATGTTTGCGGCAATATTGACCAAATTTTAACAATGTTAGTTCCATTTGATATATCATTGCTAAAAGAAGCTGCATAGTACTTTCCATCAGGAGAAAATGCTACACTTGTTACTACATCATTTTTCATATAGTGTTTTAGATATTCGCCTGTTTCAACATCCCATAAGTAGACCTCGGATATAGAAATTCCAGGGTTGTCACGTTCACGGTATCCTATAGCATATGATTCAAAATCAAATAGAGTCCCTCCTGTCAGAACATACTTTCCATCAGGAGAGAATTTTACAGAATACACATGTGTTTTGTCATGTTTACCAAGAAGAGCCATTAAACGCTCTTTTTCTGTTACATTGTTAGGATCAGATATGTTCTCTCCAGTCTCGAGATTCCAGATAAGGATATCTCCATAATAGTCCCCAATTACAAGGAACTTTTCATCAGGAGAAAAATCCATTGTATGTACATTGGTTATAGATGGATAAGAAACCTTGATCGGGACCGGTTCATTTGTGGCAGACACCTGAGGTAAGAATGTTATGATGATGAATAAAAGGGATATAAGTATGTAAATTGTCTTTTTTTGAGAAAACATGATAACTATCCAATTATTGCTGTCAAATCAAAGTGTCTATTAGGTTACCAATCATATTAAAATAATTACAACAGCAATTAATAGAATCATTATATATATTTTTCTAAATTGGCTCAAAATAATAAAGAATAGAGTTTGAAAAAGGAAAAAAAGCAACAATGTAAAAAGAACCTCAGAGGGATTACTCCCTCAGATCACGAATAAGTATTAGGTCGTATACTCGGCATTGATCCTGACATAATCGTACGTCAAATCACAGCCCCATGCAGTCGCACTCTCATGTCCCATACCGAGGTCGGTTATGATGCATATCTCTTCCTTAGCCATAATAGATTTGAGCTGTGACAGACTTTCCTCATCGTTCCTGACAACCTGACCGTCCTTTACAAGTTCGACAACCTCGGTTCCGGCTGAGAAGGAGAGAGATACCTTCGTCTGGTCCATATCGGCACCTGAGTAGCCTGCTGCCACAACGACACGTCCCCAGTTGGGATCCTCTCCGAAGATGGCGGATTTGACCAGCGGGGAGCGGACTATCGACTTGGCGACAAGGCGGGCATCTTCCGAACTTGCTGCACCTGTGACCTTGGATTCTATCAGCTTGGTGGCTCCTTCGCCGTCTATGGCTATCATCTTGGCAAGCTCGGTGAGTACGAGGTCAAGACCTGCCTGAAGGTCGGTTTGTTCGGGAGTGATGCCGGACTGTCCTGTGGCTGTCAGCAGTACCATGTCGTTGGTGCTCGTATCACCGTCCACCACTATCATGTTGAAGCTCTTGTCAACTGCAACTTTCAGGCACGACTCCAACACATCGGATGATACTTCTGCATCCGTGTAGACGAAGGCAAGCATGGTACCCATATTCGGCTCGATCATACCTGAACCCTTGGCGATACCTCCAATGCGGACACCGGACTCCATCTCGATGGCAACTTCCTTGGGGACTGTGTCGGTCGTCATGATCGCGCGGGCTGCTTTCATGCTTGCATCTGCATCCTCGCCCATGGATTCCATGACCTCATCCAGATGATTGCTGATCCAGTCTGTATCCAGTTTACGTCCCACAACTCCAGTGGAAGCCACGCCTATGACTTCTTCATGGACACCCAGTTTTGATGCAAGTATGGACGCCATGGTTCTGGCATCATCAAGACCCTGAGTACCTGTGAAAGCATTTGCATTGCCACTGTTAACGATCAGTCCGGCTAGCCTGCCGTTCTTTGAGATATGCTCCCTAGTTACCACCAGCGGAGCTGCAATTACCTTGTTCCTGGTATACACCCCGGCAGCATTTCCCTCAGCCTGAACGACCGCCATTCCCATCTTTGTGGGTTTGATACCGCCGGCACGTACGCCTTTTACCGCACAGATACCGCCTTCAATGAAATTCATATAATCCCTTTACAGTTTACCAAGTCCGCGGATGATATCTCCGCGTGTGACAATTCCGACAAGTTTCTCATCCTCGACCACAGGCAGCCTGTTGATCTTGTGCCTTGTGATGCTTTCGGAAGCCTTCTCAATAGTGTCATCGGGAGAGACTGTGTACACCTTTTCCTTCATGATATCTGCCACAGGTTGTGAGCCTACATCCTCAAGCATGCGTTTTGTGTCCTCCCAGTTGATAAGTTCCCTGATAGGCACCTCGATGACCTCGAAAGGGCTGGGAAGCCAGAGTCCACCGTGTTCAGGCACTTCAAGCAGCCTGAGCAGGTCACCTTCGGATACGATACCAACCACTTTGCCATCTTCCACAACAGGAAGTCCGCTTATATCGTTCTGCTTAAGCAGACGTGCAACATCCCCGATAGTATCCTCAGGACTGCACATCACAACATCCGGATTCATCACATCTCTAACTTTCATGGATATACCTATTGCTTAATTCTATTTCAGCGTTGCCAGCCTATACTTAAACAACATTACCACAAACATTTAACTAAATGATACTTAGTATAAATAGGGGAATTATAATGGATGAAAGAGTCATATACTCACTCGGGATATGGTCTGTCAAAACCGGTAAGGAAGATGATTTTCTAAAAAACTGGAAAGATTTTGCTAATTGGACCATTCAAAATCAAAAAGGAGCTCGTAGTGTTATAATGTTGCAGGATTCAGAGCAAAAGAACAGGTATATTTCTCTTGGTCCATGGGATAATGCTGAAAGCTTGCAAGAATGGCGGAAAACTCCCGAGTTTAAGGATGCTTTTGTGAAATTCAAAGAGCTGTGTAATGAAATTGAACCACATACCATGGTAAAAGTTGTAGACATGTCACCTGAACCAGTTCAAAAATAATAATTTTCTTCAAATACTCGAACCTAATAAGAATTGCATTCAATCACAAATCTATAAGCCATATAAGTATGCCATCTAGGAAGATGCAGGGATTTTTTCCAACTTGACTCTAAAATCGCAGTTGACTAAATCCGCATACTAGCCTTTATGTAAAAACCAAAACGATATCCATTTTGTAGTTTTCTGGATAGAAATTTATAAACATTAAAGGACAGTCAATCAAACCATCCTTTCGTCCTCAGACAGAACCGCACCAGCATGAGCATCACGGGTACCTCGATGAGCACACCCACAACAGTTGCCAGTGCCGCCCCGGATGAGAGTCCGAACAGAATTGTTGCAGTGGCTATAGCAACCTCGAAATGGTTCGATGCTCCTATCATTGCAGAGGGAGCAGCGTCTTCATAACTGAGTTTCAACAGCTTGGAAAGACCATATCCTAGCAGGAATATGAAAACGGTCTGGATGAACAGGGGAACTGCAATCCAGAGTATGGTCAGCGGATCCGAAAGGATCACCTCGCCCTTGAAACTGAAGAGCAGAACCAGTGTAAGCAGGAGAGCAACAATGGTTACCGGTGTGAGCAGGTGTACGAATTTCGTATTGAACCATTCCTCACCCTTTGTCCGTATAATCAGTTTTCTGGAAACGTAACCTGCAAAGAGCGGCAGTGCCACATATATCCCGATGGACAGTGCAAGTGCCTCCCAGGGAACCGGAAGCCTTCCCACACCCAGCAGGAAACCGCCCAGAGGACCGTAGAGCAGGAGCATTGCAAGGGAGTTTATCGAGACCATAATAAGAGTGTGCCCGTCATTGCCTTTTGCCAGATAGCCCCATACAAGTACCATCGCGGTACAGGGTGCGATACCGAGCAGGATACAACCTGCAAGATAACTGCGCCAGAGGGGAATCTCCAGCATTTTTACACCATCGTTCATGACAACGGTACCCTCACCGTAGCTCGCTCCCACAGGCAGGTCAAGACCCAGGGGCATCTTAACAAGGTCGGTAGCTTCGGGGCCTATAAAGCCAAGGAAGACCGTTCCAAGGAAGAACAGAGAGATCGCATACATTGTGAACGGTTTTATCGCCCAGTTGATGAAAAGGGTCAGGCTTACAGGCTTGATGTTCTTCCCGGCCCTGAGCACCTCACCAAAATCAATTTTCACCATGATCGGATACATCATGAAAAACAATGCAATGGCTATGGGAATAGAGACAACCGGGGCATCACCCACGTATATTGAAAGACTGTCAAGATAGAGTGCCAGATCCGGGGCGAACCTTCCAAGCAGAATTCCCCCGATGATACATAGAATCACCCAGAGAGAAAGATATTTTTCAAAAAAGCTCAGTCCCTGGGGTTCCTTGGTTACACATGCTTCTGCCATAGGATTTTCCTCATTATTTCCATTTCACAAATTATCACTAAGTATATACTTCAATGCAATTATCAAGTATTTCAAATATATTTGAAACAAAGACCTGCAAGAATATAAAGATATGCATACTTACAAAAGAAAAATATTCAGTAAGAGATGTAGAATTTATAGATACTCGATTGCTTCAAGAAACACAGTAATTATGCCTAAGCAAAAGTAAGAGATAGCCAGTCTTTTATCTCATCCCTTACATGCCGGAAAACCTCAAGCTGTTCTTCCTCTGACCCGACAGCATCGGCGGGGTCCCTGAAGCTTTTGTGAATGACTTCTTTTGCCTGAGGCTGCCCGACAGTTTTTGCCGGCTCATCAGGAAGTTCAAGAGACGTGCTGCAGACGGGGCAGTTCTGCCTGGCCCGGTCACAGACAGTGATAGCAATATCAAATACCGTATCCTTAAATTCTTGTGTGGCTTTGGATCGGTGGGTGGAGATGTCAATACCAATCTCCTCCATAATCTTAATAGCCCGTGGATCAACAATTGTAGCCTCGATACCGGCACTGTAGACTTCATAACTGTCACCGTACATGGATCTTAGAAGACCTTCGGCCATCTGAGACCTTGCGGAGTTGTGATAGCACAGAAAGAGGACCTTTTTCTTTTCCTGCAGCTCTGGACTTACTACTGCATTTACATTCTTTTGCATGACAACACCTGGAGATATGATCAGTGATTTCCCTTAATATCGGATGTTGTTTCTTCAGCAAATTCTTCTACTCTTTTCTTAATGGAATCCCTGAGAGTACGTGCCTGTTCCAGTTTCTCGTCATCAGTACCTGTGAAGGATTCTGGATCCGGGAAAGGCCAGTTTAACTGAACAAATGGTTTTGAGAACAAAGGACATTCCTCTTCATGTGCTCTGTCACATACAGTGATCACATACCTGAAATGCCTCCCTTCTTTGAAAAGATCCCATGCTGACTGGGGTTTCTTTTCGCTGAGATCAAATCCCTCCTCCTCCATAACCTTCAGGACAAAAGGATTCAGACTGGTTGGTTTATATCCTGCACTTTCAACTTCAAACCTGTCCCCTCCAATCCTTTTTAAGTACTCCTCAGCTATCTGACTCCTTCCACTGTTATGCACGCAGATGAACAGTACTTTTGTCTTATCACTACTAGATGCCATAAGTTCATTGTGCCAAAGCAGGAAAGATAAACTTTACCTATAGAGATTATATAATCTATTGTCAGCCACATACTTCGCAGATGTCCAAACGACTATCTACCTTGTAGACGGCATGTCGACCGCCTACTTCGTAGAAGGCTCATCGACCATTCACCTTGTAGATGGTCTATCGACCTTCTAGTTCCTAGAAGGTCTAACGGTCACCTACTTTTTAGGCGACCTATCAAAGAATATGTTCTTTCCTTTGACACTCAACGGAAGAGCCATTGCAACATCCGCATCCATCATATCAAAATAGCATGCTGCTGCTCCTGCACTGTACAGAATACGGTTATCAACACAGAGGTCCTTTGCTTTTGCAGCTGCACATCCCACTGCAATTCCAAGGTCCATATACTTGATCATGCAATGCGGGCCTGTGAACTCAACTTTTACCTTCTTAGTATCAAGCATTTCCTTACATGTCTCAAAGCCACAGGCTCCGCAGTCGAGCCCACTTGCACCGGATGATTTCAAACCGATGAGAATTAGTGAATCAGCATCCCTGACATTCTTTGCATCCCTTATCAGGAACTTCAAACCTTTGATCTCGCTGAGCTCTTCCATCTTATCTGCAAGTTCGTTCTTCTCACTTTCATCCAGCATACAGGTTACGATATCATCAATACCCTTGCCCTTTGGTGCGGTCCTTGCAGCAACAAGTATTGTCTTTGCGAGCGATTCCATTACTTCGGTTTCAGCGTTCAGTTTCATGAAAAATAGAATGAGAAACTCCTATTTATGCCTTAAGATGAAAAGATTCTCCGGCAATTGGGCCGGAGATTCAAAAATACCGGATTGACCTTATTTTAATTTCCAGGTTAAAGGCTGATAGGAGCTGAGCCTGATGAAAGGTCTTTCTTATCAAAACCAATACCTTCTTCTGTTAGTACTTTCTGAATTGCCTCATCAATAATACCAACAAGAGTGTCCTTTGGTACAAGGGTCACGGCTGACAGGAATCTCAGGTGCTGTTCGCCATCAACTGATTCATCGAGAATCTCCACAAAAGGCTCGCCATGTGCGGATGTAAGGTTTGCCTTAATCAGTCCTTCCCCGAATTTCATGGTCATCTTCACATGACCTATGAACTCAGGGTTTACTTCCTGAAGTTTCTCCTTAATCTGGGACAGCAGATGTACAAGGATATTTGTTACCCGGTCAGGGTGCAGCTCATCGGCATGCAGTGAATACTCACCGGAATAGTTGCCAACATCTGACATCTCAATGGAGTTGAGGTTGCTGCCCGTATATGCTGCGTGGCTTTCACCTGCAAGCAAATCCAGGAAACGCTGGAAATTGGCATCTTCCTTCTTTGCAGAGAATTCAACCACCAGTGCATCGGGATTTAACTGGAGAACCGTCATTGTTGATTTAGCTATGGTTTCCGCGTCCACCAGGTCGATCTTGTTGATGCAGACAATCTCTGCTTCCTTTATCTGGTTGGCTATAAATACCGGAATCTGGTCCACCTCCATCTCGATCCTGCTTGCATCGACCAGTGATACCACCGGGGCAAAGCTCAGATCCTCAAGGTCCATGAGCTCTATATGTTCCTTGATCTGCATTGGGAAAGCAATGCCGGTTGGTTCAATGATAACGATATCAGGATTGTATTCCTCCACCAGGGTTTGCAGCGTGAATTCCATGCTGATCCTGAGTGAACAGCATATGCAACCACTTGTCAGCTCTTTTGTAACAAGACCAGAATCGGAGATAGTCTCTCCATCTATACCCACTTCTCCTATCTCATTAACTATGATAGCTATCTTGTGTCCCCTGGAAATAAGGTGTTTTCCAAGGTTTCTTAAAGTCGTGGTCTTTCCGCTTCCCAGAAAACCGCCAATGATTATAACTTTCAATTATATCAGCCTCGATTGCAATAAAATGAATATAGAAAAGGTGCCGGTGATTTTATATCATTTTGACGCCCGGCAGAATCAGCTCCTACCTCCATTTATAAATTATCATTCACTGTCGGATGAGTCATCGTTTTTTAGGGGTAGTAAGATATGGAAAGTACTTCCCTCTCCTTCCTGACTCTTGACCCATATATTGCCTTCGTGGTCCTCGATGATCTTTTTGCATATATACAGACCCAGACCGGTTCCACCATACCTCCTTTTTACAGAAGCGTCCACCTGGTAGAATCTCTGGAAGAGATTTGAGATCTTGTCTTCGGGAATACCTATCCCGGTATCTCTGACATATATGTGCAGGGAACCGTCATCCACTTCCGCACCAACATCGATCCTACCACCCTGCGGAGTGAACTTGATCGCATTATCGATCAGGTTGATCATCACATCCGTAAGTTTGTCCTTATCGCCCCTTATCAGTGGCAGGTCTTCCTCAACATACTTATTGATCTCGATGTCCTTTTTCTCGGCTTGTAAAGACAAATCCTGTATCGAATTGTCAATAACATCGGATATCATGAGATCGTCAAAGGAATAGGAGAGCTTACCGGCCTGTGCCCTGCTGATATACAGGAGAGAATCCACAAGTTTGCGGAGACGTTCGGAATTGCGGATAACGGTATCAACTGCTTTTTTCTGCTGTTCGTTCACCGGGCCGAGCGTACCGTCCCATATTAACTGACTGTAACCCTGTATGGATGTTAGCGGGGTCTTGAATTCATGGCTCACATTGGACAGGAACTCATCCTTCATCAGGTCAAGGGATTTTAATTCCTCGTTAGCCTGTGACAGTTCGGCATTGGCCTTTGAAAGGTCCCTGTTTGCCTGTGCCAGCTTGGAAGCAAATTCACGAAGAGTATCCTCTGCCCTCTTTTTCTCCATCATCTGCCACATTCCTTCCATAAGGAGTGTAAGCTGCCTGACATCGGCCTGATCGTAAGGATCTTCCTTGTTACCTACACCGGCAACACCCACCACTTTTCCGCCTTCGATGATTGGAACGCTCATATAGCGTTTCATCTTTATATGACCCTTAGGATAACCACGTTTGAACTTATTGGAAGCCTCGTAATCGTTGACTATGATCGGATGTTTCTGACGGACAGGTTCTCCCCACAGACCGGTGGAATCAAGAAGATAATCAAACTTCTTCTCCTGTTTCACATTGCAATCCGTCATCACGTTCTTTGACCAGGAATATATGGACAGTACAGTTCCTTTCTCATTAAGGAAGGCAAGATATCCCATCCTGCTCTGTGTCAGTTTCACGGCCTCTTCCTGTACGAAATCGGCTATTTCCTTGAAGGTTTTATCTGTCATCTGGTTGAGCCTGAGAAGGGTTTCAAGCCTGGACTCGTCAAGACGTAATGCCTCTTCAGCTTTTTTGCGGGCAGAGATATCTGCAAAAATACCTATGCCACCAAGGAAAGTACCATTGTGCGCAATATTCGGGCTGTAGTCAGCCTTGATGAAGACCTCTTTGCCACTGATTACTGTATGATACTCACCCTCGAAGTGACCAGCCTTTCTTGAAAGAACATCATTGATCGCCTTTTTCATCTTTGGGTCTTTGATCTGTGTGACCATATTGAAGCCGATGATATCTTCTTTGTCTTCCAGGCCTATAATTTGTAAAAACTTCTCATTACAATGGGTTACCATTCCATTCTGATTGAAATTGAAAATACCCAGAGGAGAGTTCTCGAATATAAGACGGAATTTCTTTTCGGCTTCAAGAGCAGCTATTTCAGCTTTTTTACGCTCAGATATATCTTCAAATACCCCAATTCCGCCAAGAAAAGTACCGTCATCTGCTATATTCGGACTGTAATCAGCCTTGATATTGACGGTAATATCAGTTGAAACAGTATGATACTCACCCTCAAAATGTCCGATTTTCCTTGAAAAGACATCTTTGACTGCTTTTTTCATCTGTTCATCTACGATTGAAGCAACCAGATTGAAACCTATGATATCTTCTTTCTTCTTAAGTCCCATTATTTCCAGGAACTTCTCATTACAGTGTGTTAGCATGCCCTTTTCGTTAAAATGAAAGATGCCAAGAGGAGAATTCTCGAAGATCAGGCGGTATTTTTTTTCATTTTCAAGAGCAGCTTCTTCAGCTTTTTTGCGTTCAGTGATATCCTGTAATGCTCCGGTGACACTCACGACCTTACCATTTTTTGTTACTGGATTTCCGATAGTCCTAACCCATTTATGTGTACCTTTAGCTGTGATCAATTCCAATTCAATGTCGTAAGGTTCGCCTTTTTCTACAGCATCATGGACAGCTTTTTCAATAATTTCTCTTGACCCCGGGGGGTAGAAACTTAATCCAAATTCAACATCTGTAGGTGTTGAAGAGTCTAATTCATGAATTCTAGCAATTTCAGGTGTCCATGTCCCCTTGCCAGTTGATGCATCAAATTCCCAGCCTCCTATTTTGGCAATCCTGCTGACCTCAGTGAGAAGAGCTTCACTCTTAACAAGTTTTTCTTCAGCACGTTTACGCTCAGTGACATCTATTATTATACCCTGATAGTAGGCAGGCTCCCCGTTCTCATCCCTTATAAGGTAGGACCTTTCGGTCACCCATCGCGGCTCTCCTGACTTTGTCAATAGGCGGTAATCCTTTGAGTAATAGAATTTCCCTTCGATCTCCAGTTGTTCAGCAGAAGTCTTTACAATATCAAGATCATCAGGATGGACAATATCCGCATAGGTCAGCTCTCCGGATGTGAAATTTTCAGGGATATAACCGAACTGAGCTATGTTCTCGGATATGAACTCTATTGGCCAGTCTTTTTCCGCTCGCCAGAGAACAGCAACCACCGGACTTCTCTTGTATATCTCTTCCAGTCTTTCAATGGATTTGAACTGGTCTCTCAGTTTCTTGTGGCTTATCTCCTGCTGGGAGGTCTTACCAACTGTCCCGATCATCCCGGCGTATGAGCCATTTTCATCGGTCAGGGGTAGCAGGACCCCACTGTGATAGACATACTGACCATCCGGTTTTATGAAAGGGAAGATATCATAACTTTTCGAACGCAGGTTTTCCTTTGCAAGGTTAAAAAGCTCAATGAAGCTTAGTTCCTCCTGATTTACCTGTCTTGGTACGAACTTGTCCAGTTTTTGTCCCAGAACATCGTCCTTTGAGAAACCGGAGATCGCTTCCATACCTTTATTGAAATATACAATCCTGTCGTACCTGTCAACAGCCCAGACACCGGTCCATATATCCTCGAGTATGTTCTCAGGAAAGCGTCTTTCACTGACAAGAGGTTTGCATGTGGAAGAACTCTGGAGAAGGGTCCATATACCTTTTTGTTTTACTACCGTACCGTCATGCATCTCTATAATATCAAGTATCTCGGACCTTGTACGGGCCTCAAGGAGGAATGCGAACAGAGCAATGATATTTTTCCTGCGTATGATATCAATGCCCTTCTTCTCAAATTCCATGAATCTCTTCCAGGAGTCCTCACCCACTATCGTGAACTTATCAGCGATCCTGAGCCCGCTGAATCCACCGGAAATAGCCGTATCATGTATTTCCTGCCACTTCCTGAGGGTTCTTTCGGATACGGGACCTTCATCTGCAATATAGCATTCCGTACAGGGCATTATTATTAGCTGGCCGCTCCGGAGATAAGAATCTACATCAATACCTTCGTCCCTGAGGAAATTTTCAGCACTCTCGCGGGTGATCTGTCCTGAAACCGCCCAGATACAGCATTCATTCTCTTTCAGACCTGCATCCAGAAATGCTGCTACCACACTCATGAATTCTTCAGTGGTCTCGTAGAGAAGAGAAAAGTAATTCCCCTGAGGCATGTCACTTACAAAATCAATGTTTGAATTTATTGTATCGACCCTGATGCTATGACCCCGCAAATACTGTAACTTCCACTATTAGTTAATAATCATATATTATATGTATCTAAGCACCAGAATAAATTATCAGGACTGAAACCATCAGCCTTCATAATATATCCTGTATATCTTCCCGGCATTATCATCACTTACCAAAAGCGAGCCGTCCTCTGCTACAATAACATCTACCGGTCTGCCGATAACTGTTTCATTCTGTCTCAACCAGCCTGTGGCAAAGTCATTGACACCCAGCGTATCCATATCAATATTCACTATCTTGTATCCGGTGGGTACTTCCCGGTTCCAGGACCCATGATAGCATACGAACAGGTCACCCTGATACTCTTCAGGAAACATATTCCCATCATAGAACGCAAGACCTAGAGGGGCGGAGTGTGCCTGCAGATCAACCAGACTCGGGGTCCTGTTCTCACAGGGATTTCCGGTCGAGTTGTTAGTATCAAACTCGGTATCATGGATATTCTGACCATAACAGATAGGCCATCCGTAGTCATTACCTTCTTCGATCAGGTTGATCTCATCAGGAGGAAGATCATCTCCAAGCCAGTCACGTCCGTTGTCCGTGGCATACAATTCTCCGGTTTCCGGATGGAATACCATACCCACGGAGTTTCGCAATCCACTGGCAAACACAGTGCAGTTGCTCCCATCAAGATCACATCTGGTTATGGCAGCCCGGCGCTCATCCTCTTCATAACAGACATTGCATGAGGAACCCATGCTCAGATAAAGAGAATCGTTGTTTACCTTCACCGTTCTCGTGGAATGACCACCGCTTGGTAGATCATCGATGAGGACCTCGGTACTATTGGCATCTGCCCTAAGATTATTATCATCATCCCGTACTCTGATCACACGATTCTCTTCTGCAATATAGAACCAGCCATCCGAGTAGTCCAGACCATGAGGGTAATTCAGTCCTGAAATGAAAACACCGACCTCGTCGGCTTCATTGTTACCATCCCTGTCAGGCAGTACAGCGATCAGTTCCCTGTTAGGTATTGATACGTATACCACTCCGTCCTTCTCAAGTAACATACGTGGTCCGGGGTCGGGACCCGGGTAGGATACCAGACTGCTTCCCAGATTGTCAGCATAGGTATCTATAGCAAAACCAGGAGGAAGAGATATATCAGCGGTTCCGTCAGACCCCGCTGAAGGACGCACACCCAGATAATCATAGGCTACAAAAGCAAGGATAATTACAAACACTAAAATAAAAAGTAAGCTCCACCAAAAACTCCTGCCTGAAGAATCGTCTAGCATCTTATAACCCCGAATTTTGCTTAATTAAAATTGGTTCTGAGGGAATAAAAGGGTTTGGTGAATGGTTTTATATGATTGCCAAAAAGGTGCTTTCGATTACAGCATGCCATAGCGACTAAAAACCATAATTATAAATAATTTCAAGTTTCTCTATTTTCAGTAAATACTGAAAGTTGAAATATAAGGAACAGGTGGATAATATGACAGGAGAAGACCTTGCAAAGAAAAAATACGAATGGATGAACAAAATGGAAAAGGAAGGAAGAATGAAGTCTAACCCCAGCGAAGACCATGCCATAGGACTCAGGACCCTTCAAAATCCGGCACGTCGTAAAATACTCGGGATGCTTAAGGACTGTCCGCTCTGCATAGAAGAGATCGGTGAAAAGTTGAATATCAGCAACACACAGGCAAAGTTCCACGCAGATATGCTGGAGAATGCACTATATATCGATAAAGTAGAGAACAGTGAACCCACAGTTTATCAACTATCCCCCCGGGGTGAAGCTTTTCTAATGAATGTGGAGGAGAGCAAATAATGACCATACAGGATAAAGCCGATGAGATCGACAGGAAGATCGGCTTTTACAGCATGAAAAAAGCTATCATGCAGGATGGAGCTATTGACAGGAGAACAAAGAAACTCCTTGCAGTTGCGAGCGCGGTTGCTGTGGGTTGTGACACCTGTTTTTCAACAAACCGGAAATTTGCAAAGGAAGCCGGTATTTCAGACGAGGAAATCGAGGAAGCAATATTAGTTGCCTCACTGATCAGGCTGGGTTCGGGGCTGAATTATACGTGGAAAACGATAACTGATGAGTGACGAACATGCCAGATTAGATAAATCCGCATAACTTTTTTAGAGAAAACGTTATAGGCATAGACCTCAGACTAAAACAACGAAGATATAGCTATCTGGCATCCTTCCATTTGAAATTGAGGCTATTCCATGGATAAAAAAAGAAAAAAGGTGGCAAAAGTAGCACCTTTGCATCCTTGTGATGAAAGAGGAAACAATAATACACAGCATTCCCCATTGCTTTCACCAAAAAAAGAGACAAAAAATGTATCCTGGATACCCAGTGATCCTGCAAGTCCAAAAGAGGAATTCACCGAGCTTATAACCCAAAATCTGAAAGCTGAAGGATTCGATGAGATCTCCTCAAGGATCATAGGAGTTCTTTTCATAGAACCCGAGGAAATGTCACTTGAAGAGATTGCCATCGAAACAGGATACAGCCTGTCTGCGGTCAGCACAGCCATGAAGAACCTTTCTCAGTTCCACATTGTAAGGAGATTCCAGAAACCGGGTTCAAAAAAAGCTTTCTTCTTTCTGGACAAGAACCTCATATCAATTGGTGCGCAGGCACTGAGAATCAAATACGACAATGTGATCCTTCCATCCAAAAGGATATTGCCAGATATCATTGAAAAGTATGAGCAGGAGAGCTCTGAAAAAGCTCGCAATGAACTGGAGATCATTCTACGCTACTACAGGCAAATAGTAAAACTCGAATCTGTGGTAGGGGATTTTCTGGATGAGATCGAGAAAATAGTTCTTGATGAAGAGTGAGGAAACATTATTTTCACCCTGCTCACAACACAATTATTAACCATCCCGACTATGTAGGTATCCTCAAAATTCAAGGACGAGAATTATGGACGGGAAAAAACAGATATACCTTGCAGGCCCCCTTTTTTCGAAGGCTGAAAGGGACTTTAACCTGTATCTCAGGGACAGATTGGTGGAGATCGGATTCAGTGTATTCCTCCCACAGGAAGATGGGGATGACACAATTTCAAGCCGGCTTGAAGATCGGATGAAGAACATCTTCATGAATGACGTAAAAGGTATCGATGAGTCGGATATTGTGCTTGCCGTTCTGGACGGTGGCAGTGACGTTGATTCCGGAACAGCATGGGAAATGGGATATGCCTATGCAAAAGGAATACCTGTGCTTGGTCTTAAAACAGATTTCCGGACATTCGGAGACGAAGGAATTGTCAACCTCATGATGGAGATGTCAATGGACAGACTGGAGAGGGACGTCGAGGATATCCTGAAAGTGCTTGAAGATTACAGATAAGCCGCACTTTTTTGATAGGCCGATCAGCCATTTTTTCTTTTCTACAGTAACTGCCGGCCAAATCGGATACGTTCTTAATAGTTGCCATCATCTTTATTTCAAAATCCAATGGAAAGGTGGCATGTTACAAAGGTTTACTTCCCTGTTCCCGGTGTGGGCAATACTGTTCTCGGTAGTCGCTTTGTTCTATCCGGGCATATTCCTGCCCTACAGCAGTGCAATCCCCCTCCTGCTCGGGATAGTGATGTTCGGAATGGGCATGACGCTTTCCATCAGTGATTTCCTGCTTGTTTTCAGGAGACCCGGAGTAGTACTTTTCGGAACTGCGATTCAGTACATTCTGATGCCCTTGATCGGTTTTGCCCTCTCAATGGCTTTCTCGCTTTCACCGGAGCTTACCGCAGGTGTCGTACTCCTTGGTTCATGCCCCGGCGGTACAGCTTCCAATGTCATATGTTACCTTGCAAAGGGTGATGTTGCACTCTCCATTGTTTTGACCTCTGTATCAACTCTCCTGTCCTTTGTGGCCACACCACTGCTCACATGGATCTACATCGGCCAGACAGTACCTGTTGATATCTACGGGATGGTGATCAGCATCCTGCAGATAGTAATAGTACCGGTAGCCATGGGCATAGGACTCAACACCCTTCTTGGTTCCAGAATTGACAGCATCCGGCATGTGTTTCCCGCAATTTCAGTAATTACCATAGTTTTCATAATAGCAATAATCATGGCCCTGAACAGAGAAACTGTTATGGCTGCCGGCCTGCTGATCATAAGTGTGGTTGTCATACATAACCTGCTCGGGCTTGCAGGTGGTTATGGTCTTTCAAGACTTGCAGGTTTTAGTGAAATAGAAGCCAGGACGATCTCCTTTGAAGTAGGAATGCAGAACTCCGGACTCAGCGTTGCCCTTGCAATCGAGCATTTCTCAGAAATAGCAGCCCTTCCGGGTGCACTTTTCAGTATCTGGCACAATATATCCGGGTCCTTCCTTGCGTCTTACTGGTCAGGTAAAGAAATTCAGGAATAAGTACACTGCTTTAGGAAAATTAAAAAATAAAAAGAAGCTTTCAGGAAATTATTCGTTCAGACAGGCTTTTTCCCTGATATCCTTTTCAAAGACTTCCCCGTTTGGATCTTTTTCTGAGAATATCTGGCCTTCAAAACAGTAGACTTCGGCACCTTCTGACCATGCATCAGGAGGAAGACCGGCTTTTAAGCAAGTATGGCTCAAAAACTCTACCTCATCCATTTTATTCTCCGGTGCCACCTGAGGAAGAAGCAAACCCTGTCTGTAGCCGCTCTTGACTATAAGACCATGCCTGCCGATCTCAATAGAAGACGGTAGATCCTCGGGTTCCACATCCATTTGCCGGGGCTGTGTAAGAACAGTCACCTCCACCGTAACAAAGGTCATCTCATCGATACGCACAGGCGGAAAGCGGGGGTCCCTGAAACCAGCCGAGATGGCCGAATCCGTTATCGCATGTTTCAGAGGGGAATCGGCATACGGATGGCCTATGCATCCTCTCAGCTCTCCGCTTTTATTAAGGGTTACGAAAACTCCCCTGGGTTCGTCAAAAATAGACGGAAGCTGCATCTCCGAGCCGTCTATCATCTCTCCTGTACGCAGGTATGTCTCTATTGCATCCCTTGCAAGATGTACAGCCGTCTTGCCTTCTTCTTCCGTAAGCAATACTGATTTATCTTCCATACACACACTCCGATTAAGTTGATTACTGCAGGCTCAGTTTACCTAGCAAGCTGCAGGTCTTTACAGACTATAATCTAAAATGTGTAGCTCATGAGTTATGTTTGTATCGCGAGGCAGCCTTTTTAAAAGCCTCGATTCCCGGCAGAACCATACCTGCAAGATAATCAATGCATGCACCACCGCCGGTACTAAGATGGGAGAATCTGTCATCATATCCCATATTTCGAACCTCTGCAGAGATGTGACCTCCACCTGCTATGGAATATTCCGAGTGCACCGCCGCCTTTATTACCTCATGAGTCCCCAGTGCAAAGGGCTCAACTTCAGAAAGGCCTGCAGGTCCGTTGAGTACAACCGTCTTTGCATTCCTGAGCTCCTTTGAATAAGCCACAATGGTCTCGATACCAATATCATTTATAGGTAAACCATCGGCAGGAAGCTCATCAACCATAACCTCAACTCTTTTTCCGTCATCGTTGAGTGCAACATCTTCGGGAAGGCCGATCTGACCGTCAAACTTGTCCATTATCTGCTTTCCACGTTCGATCTGGTCAAGGTAACCCTGGGATTCTATGAAATCCATACTGGTCTTACCTATATCAACACCGATGGCAGCAAGCATGACGTTTGCAACAACACCGGTCAGGAGCACACGGTCAGCGCTTCCGTTTGTAAGTACGTTCTCGGCAACCTTAAGCGAATCGTCCACCTTTGCACCACCCAGCACAAAGATACAGGGACATTCACTGCCCTTAAGACCCCTGTCAAGGGAAGTTATCTCTTTTTCCATGACCCGTCCGGCTCCGCTTGGCAGAACCTCTGTAAAGCCGGTGATAGATAGCTGGGACCTGTGTGATACGGCAAAAGCATCGTTTAGGAATATATCCATAAGAGGTGACAGTTTTTTTACCATATGGGTCTGAGCATGTTCTTTTGCAGGACGTTTCAGGCTTTCCTCGGCATAGAACCTGACATTCTCAAGCAGGATGACATCTCCTTTTTCCATGGAAGCTATCCTGGTCCTGGCATGACTTCCGAAAATATCATCCACATACTCCACCTCTTTTCCCAGATACTGCGACATCCTTCGAGCATGTGGCTTCGTGGTCGTGAAATCACTTTTTCCGGCCCGGCTCTGGTGTGCCAGTAAAACGACCTTGGCGTCTTCAAGGTCCTTTAATGTGGGTATATGGCTTTTTATCCTCATATCATCAAGGATATTCTCCTCAGGGTCCATCGGTACATTCAGGTCCACTCTCACAAGGACAGTTTTTCCATCCACATCAAAATCATCGATAGTAAGATAATCTCTAGAAGTCAAAGTTCCATCACCGTTATATTTGTCACCTGTAATCTCTGGCAATATAGACTCTATATACATAATATGTTTATGTGATATAAATACAGACAATTATCATTAGTTTTGATGTGAATGGACCGGCACAATTATATTTTTTGTGTATGCTAGTCGAATTGTCTATGCTAACTGTAGTGCTAAGTGAAGACTAAAGCCAACCCTAATCCAAAAACTAATATTAGTTGACCCGTAATTTTCAACGGTGATAATATGAAGATTATAGGAATTTCAGGAAGTCCAAAACCAGGCGGCAACAATGATCAGCTTGTAGAGAAGATGCTTGGCATAGCAAAAGACAGAGGTTTTGAAATCGATAATATCCTTATATCGGATTCGGAAATTGCCCCCTGCACAGCATGTGGAGTCTGCGGCAAAGGAGAAAAGTGTCCGATAGATGACGATATGCAACCGGTCTATGATAAACTATTAGATGCAGACGGTATCGTGGTCTCATCCCCGGTATACTTCGGAACCATGACCGCACAGCTCAAAGCACTTTGTGACAGAAGCGTCCTCCTCAGAAGACAGGGTTTCAAACTGAGTAACAAGGTGGGTGCTGCGATGGCTATCGGCGGATCAAGGAACGGAGGCCAGGAAAAGACAATACAGTCAGTACACGAATGGATGCATATCCATGGCATGGTTGTTGTAGGCGACGGAGGACACTTCGGAGGAATACTCCGCAAACCTGCCGCAGAAGATGACGAAGGTATGAAAACAGCAGAAGATACCATCAATAAGATGTGTGATGTTCTGGAATTGATGAAATAAGCATAAATACTTTTTCAGGGGTTCAGATCCCCTGTTCTCATTTTATCTCCCATAACAAACGATTTAAACAAATTGATACAATATTGTTCTGGGGAACAATATTCCAAGCGGTGTTATTATGGGAGAAAATACCAGTCTTCAGACAGAAGATCTCAAGTTCGACCCACCTGATGATTTTGTTAAGAACGCAAATATCAATGATCCTGAGATCTACAGAAAAGCGGATGATGATCCAGAAGGATTCTGGGAAGAACAGGCAGAAGAGATCGAGTGGTTCAAAAAATGGGACCGTGTGCATGAATGGGACGCACCACATTCTAAATGGTTCATCGGCGGAAAACTGAACGCATCATACAATTGCCTTGATGTAAATGTAAAAAAGAATCCGGATAAACTTGCTATCATCTGGGAAGGCGAGAACGGAGATATCAGGAAATATACCTACAGGGAACTTCTTGAGGAAACTGCCCGCCTTGCCAATGCACTCAAGGAGCAGGGTGTGAAAAAAGGCGATATTGTTACTATCTATCTGCCAATGATACCCGAGATTATCATATCCATGCTCGCATGTGCCAGAATAGGTGCTCCGCACAGTGTGGTGTTTGCTGCCTTTTCCGGAGGTTCGCTATGTACACGGATCGAAGATGCAAAAAGTGATCTTATTATAACCTGTGACGGTTACTACCGCAGGGGAAAGATAGTCGAGCAGAAAAAAAAGGCAGACACCGGATTGAGTTCATGTGAGTCTGTGAAAAAGGTCATCGTGGTCAAAAATCTTGGAAATGAAATTGATATCGAGTCAGGAAGAGATATCTGGTGGCATGATATCCTAAAGGATACCGATCCTGTGTGTGAGCCGGAAGTTATGGATTCCGAGGATATGCTGTTTCTGATGTATACCAGCGGTACAACAGGAAAACCAAAAGGTATCGTACACACCACCGGTGGCTACATGGTTGGAACCCACATAACCGCTAAGTGGATATTCGACCTCAAGGATGATGATATATACTGGTGTACAGCCGACTGTGGATGGATCACAGGACACTCTTACATCGTTTACGGACCTCTCTCAAATGGCACGACTGTCCTGATGTACGAAGGAGCGCCTGATTATCCTGAAAAGGACAGGTTCTGGGATATTGTGGAAAGACATAAGGCAACCATACTGTACACAGCTCCGACCGCGATCAGGTCTTTTATGAAATGGGGAGATGATTGGCCCGCGAAACATGACCTTTCAACACTCAGGCTGCTTGGTTCTGTGGGAGAGCCCATCAACCCGGGTGCATGGATATGGTACCATGAGAAGATAGGAAATAGCAGATGTCCTATTGTGGATACATGGTGGCAGACAGAGACGGGAATGGTGATGATATCGCCGCTTCCGGGTGTCACAAGCACCAAACCGGGAAGTGCCACATTTGCGTTTCCAGGGGTAAAGGCGGCAGTACTTGATGAGAAAGGAAAGGAAATGCCTCCTGGAAAGGACGGACTGCTGGCAATCACAAGACCCTGGCCCAGTATGGTAAGGACAATACACGGAGATGAAGAAAGGTTTATTGAGACATACTGGTCAAAATGGGACAGAGATACATATTTTGCCGGAGACGGAGCAAAAATGGATGAAGATGGTTACTTCCTTATAAGTGGTCGTATCGATGATGTCATACAGGTCTCCGGACATCGTATCGGTACCGCTGAGATCGAAAGTACACTGGTATCACATCCGTCGGTTGCTGAAGCCGGCGTTGTGGGCAGATCGGATGAGATCAAGGGTGAAGTGATCTATGCCTATGTGATATTGAAAACAGGCATATCCGGCAACGATGAGCTCAAAAAGAAACTTACAGGTCATGTTGATGCAAACATCGGACCATTCGCGCGTCCCAGAAGAGTGATCTTTGCCGATGAACTGCCAAAGACCCGAAGCGGAAAGATCATGCGCCGCGTTCTCAAGGCAATAGCCAACGGTAAAGACACAGGTGATGTGACAACACTGCAGGACCCTGATGTTGTCGATGTACTAAAAAACAGGACAAAAGAAGCTGAATCAGTTTAAGTTGATGGTGAAGTAGAGGAACAGATCTCTCCCTGACCATCATTCTTTGATATTTTGATATTTGCTCAGAGTTCCAGATCCATAACTTCGGCAATCGAACTCAAGTCAACGTTACTTTCCAGAAGGTCCACTATCCTGTCAAGTTTGACCTGCTGTTTTATGTGAGCATGACCGATCAACTGTTCCATCCTCTCAATGGTTGTCATGGTGTCACCACGCACAAGGATTACCGGAATATCCGCTTCCTCCGCACTTGCAAGAACAGCACCGCTCGGGAGCATGTTTCCTGTAAGTATCAGGCACTTTACCCTGGACTCAATGGCAGCCATCTGTATATCTGCCCTGTCACCACCGGTTATTACGGCGCTGTTGGGAATCCTTCTGAAGTACTTGATGGCAGAACCTGCTTCCATTGCCCCTACAAGGTAGTTTTCCACAAACTCGTCAAGGCGGTCAGCGCCCACAAGAACCTCCGCACGAAGGCCTTCGACAATCTCCGAAATCGGGACGGATCGAAGCGTCTTATCCTGTGGTATGACTCCGAAAACCTTGATGCCTTTCTTTTCAAGGAAGGGAACAACAAGTTCGGTAACTCTTTCCATCATATCCTCAGGTACCTCATTAAGTATTATGCCTGCAAGTATATCCCTGTCCTGTATTATACGGAGATCACAAAGTATACGGTCAACCGCATAGATAGAATCAAAGCGCGTCACAAGCAGCATCTTTGTCCCGAGCTTGGAGGCAATCTCAGGGTCGGAAAGATTGTACATTGCTCCTCCTCCGATACCGCCCGTACCTTCGATAATGACAACATCCTTTCCTTCCGAGATTGAAGAATAGGCCTCCATAAGTCTGTCGTCAAGATCCTTTTTGACGCCGGTCAGTGCATCGTCTATCAGGCTGTCGGTCAGATGGATCGGAGTGATGATCTTTGTCGGGTCATCGAGCTCCAGCATCATCTTAATGCCTTCGGCATCCTCATCCGTAAGAGAGCCGTGGACGTCGATCAGGAGATTTCCCACCGGCTTCATGTATCCGACTGCATAACCTTTGTCACGGAATATCTTGCCCAGCCCCATACAGATAGAGCTTTTACCTGAGAACTTCTCTGAAGAACTAACCAATATCGATGCCATTATCTTGCTCCCTTGAACCTGATTTTCATTATTTAAAGCCTGCTTTATATTATGATAGTAATTGGTACTTATTTTACGTCTATGGTGAACCGCACATCCATTGCGACACAACCCTGCCCGTCCTGCATTACCATGAGAGGATTGATCTCAAATTCCAGTATCTCGGGAAAATCTGTTACAAGTTGTGAGATCCTCATAAGCGTATCTATGATAGAATTTATATCCGAAGGTGCCTCCCCTCTGACACCTGCGATCAGAGGATAGCTTTTTATGGACGAGACCATGTGCTTTGCCTCCTCTTTACTTATGGGTGCCACAGCAAAGGAAACATCCTTGAGGAATTCCACATAGGTGCCTCCGAGTCCGAACATGAGCAGGGGACCAAATTGTGGATCACGGTTCATACCGATGATGACCTCCTTTCCGCCTGAGACCATCTTCTGCAGCTGTACACCGGATATCCTCGCCTCCGGCATATAGCGGTGAACGTCCGACATCATTGAATTATAGGCACGTTCGATATCATCCGCATGCTGCAGATTCAGGCGTATACCTCCCACATCGGTCTTATGGGATATGTCAGGAGAGACTATCTTCATCACAACCGGATAGCCGATCTCCTCTGATGCCTCTACTGCTTCAGGAAGTGATTTTACTATCCTGGAGTCAACAACATTGACCCCGTAGGAGGACAATATGTCCATGGATTCGAGACCAAGAATGCGTTTCTTGTTTGAGACTGCATCCCTGATGATCTTACCGGCAGTATCTCCGTCCGCATTAATTGAAGGTGGAGATACGTATTTTCTCTTCTTTATCGAATAGTATGTACAGAGCGCATCCATACTGGCAACAGCCCGCTCAAGGGAAGGATAATTGGGGATACCGTTCTTTTGCAGTATCACCTCACCCTCTGCAACACGGGTACCTCCTGCAAGGTTGCACAGAATGGGTTTCTCTGAGCCCTTTATGGTATCCACTACCTTTTCTGCGATCTCAGTAATGTCGGTCATTGCCTGGGGAGAAACTAGAAGGATTATACCGTCCACGTTCCCGTCAGCAAGTACCGTTTCCAGAGCATGTGCATATACGTCCGCGCTGGCGTCACCGAGCACATCCACAGGATCATATATGTTAGCAGCCGGGGGAAGTGTCTCCCTTAATTCATTAATAGTATCTTCTTCGAAAGATGCAATATTCAGTCCCGCACTGGAACATGCATCCGCTGTGAGTATCCCAAGACCTCCGGCATTTGTTACGATTGCGATATTCCTGCCTTCAGGAAGAGGATATGCCGAGAAAGCCCTTGAAAGATCAAGCATCTCTATCAGGGAGTCTGCCCTTATCACTCCACTCTGCCGGAAAGCCGCATTATAGGCAGCATCAGATCCGGCAAGTGTTCCTGTATGTGAAGATACAGCCCTTGAACCCACAGAAGTTCTTCCTGACTTAACAATCACCACAGGCTTTGATCTGCTCACACGTCTTGCTATTTCTATAAAATCAGGACCGCTCTTCACACCTTCCAGATAAGCGGAAATTACAGCAGTGGAATCATCGGTTTCAAAGAATTCCAGGAAATCATTCTCATCCAGGTCTGCCTTATTCCCCAGACTTACGAACTTGGAAAAGCCCACATTTGTCCTGTCAGCCCAGTCAAGGGCCACGGTACATATCGCACCGGATTGTGACATCATTGCGATATTGCCTTTGTGTGCCTTATTTGCAGCAAAGGTGGCATCAAGTCCTGAATCTGTGTCAATAATACCAAGACAATTGGGCCCCACCATCCTGATATCGTATTTTTCACATAGCTCGAGGCATTCGCGCTCCAGGCGTGCACCTTCCACACCAGCTTCCTTGAAACCTGCGGATATGACCACAATATTCGATATACCTGCGCGTCCGCACTGGTCTATTGCCTCAGGTACGAATTTTGCCGGGATCACTATTACTGCAAGGTCGACGTTCATCTCTTCCGGAACGTCAAGAATGCTTTTATAAGCCTGGAAGCCCAGTATCTCACCATCATTCGGGTTTATCGGAACGATATTCTCGAAACCACCTGATATCAGGTTCTCAAGTACCGCCCTTCCGACTTTTCCCTCTTTCCTGGAGGCACCTATCACTGCTACAGCATCCGGATCAAACATTCTCTCAAGCATGATTTTCCCTGAATTTCCCTTGCTATACCTAAGCTGCGATTGTACATAAAATATTGGGAAAGATAGTGATAAGTCCTACGTAAGAATATATCCTGTTGTATAGGAGGGATTATCTTCTAAGACGCCTGATTACCTCTCCACCCTGGCTTCTCAACTGGGGCCCGATCTCATCAAAACTTATATTCTGCTTTATAAGCACAAAACCAACGGCCCACAATAAGAATAAAACAAGGCCCAACAGCGTTAAAGCATACGATGCTACGGAGTCGCCAAAAGTTCCAGCCCCATCCTGACCTGATGGATCATTTTTCAGAAGACTTGTATTGCCTTCAGAGGAGTTGTTTATCCTGGCGGCAGGAAGGCTTACGGATGTACTCTCATCCATGCTTGAGATGGCAAATATTGAAAAACCAAGAGTTTCAGAGGTATAATACACAAATTCCTCGTCCTCATCCACTTTTTCCGTATCCAGGGGAATCCATTTATCGTGATAGTTGTACAGCAGTATCGCATCATGGTCTACGTCGTTGGATTCCAGCCATTGTTTTTCAACTTTGAAATTGACCTTTCCTTCAGTAAGCTTGTAAGGGGAATACTACCCGCTCCCGATCCAGACGTTGGAGTTCTCATAGACCAGACCGGGGGCATTCCCTGCTGCAAAACCGGAAGTGTCCTTTAGTGATTCGACAATGGTCTTTACCTGTCCACCGCTCAATTGCGGGATGAAACTGATCGATGTGATACCGGTCCTGCCTTTATTGAACTGAAAGGTCACTTCTTTTCCGCTTACGATTGATGCAAAGGAAAGATCTGTAAATTCGATATTTTCGTATGCTTCCTGTGACTGGGTATTTGTACCTTCCCTCATAGCTCCTGAACTGGAAGAAGAAGAAGGCTCGGAATCATCGGAATCACCTGAGTCTTCAGAATTCGTATTTTCGGCAGAATCTGCTGATTCTTCAGTGCTCTCTTCAACACTATCATCTGTAAGGTCATTGGTTTCAGTTTCAGAATCTGACTGGTTATCACCCTCATTCGGTTCATCGTCATCTGGAGAGGAATTATCGGAAGATTCACTGTCGCTGGCCTGATCTTCTTCCTCATTATCTGTTTCATTGGAGTTGTCAGTGCCTGAATCGGAATCATTGCTGTCATTTTCCGGATTGTCTGATCCGCTGCTTTCTTCAGAAGAGTTTTCGCCTTCGCTATCCTCTGATTCGTTGTTTTCTTCAGAACTACTGTCGCTATCTATGTCCTCTGCTTCGTTATCGTCTCCAGAAGAATTATCATTATCTGTATTCTCTGACTCATTCTCATCCCTGGAAGACTTATCTTTCTTTGTATTATCAGGTTTTACTTTATCCTTTTTGGAATTGTCTTTACCGGAATTATCTTTTTCATCATCAGATTCGTCATCATTTGAATCATCTTCTGAAGAGGAGTCGTCCTCCTTATTATCTTCTGTATTCACGTCAGAGGAATTGTCATCTTCAGAGAAACTTGCACTCTCACTGCTCTCTCCACTTTCACTATCATTGTCACTTACATTATCTGCTTCCGGGTCATCAGAAGAATTAGCATTCCCACTATCATCTGCGCTTTCTTCACCAGATTCCGTGTCATCGGCAGAAGAATCATCGGTTTCACTATCGTTTTCACTGTCATTTGTTACACCATTATCGGATGTCTCACTATCATCAGAAGTATCTTCTTCGCTTTCGTTAGAACCATCAGTTTCCGTATCATTGGATTCTGAGTCATCAGAAGAGGAATCATCCCTGCTGTTATTATCTTCGGTATCCTCACTGTCATCCGAGCTCGTGGTTTCGGTTTCAGCGTCTTTATCATCTGTTTCCGAATTTGAAGAATCACCTGTTTCTGATTCATCATCAGAGCTACTACTGCCTGAATCGGAGTCATCTTCCGTGGATGGATCACTTTTTTCCTTTTCCTTTCCGCCAGAGGAATCAGCGTTATCTTCATCAGAAATATTAGAAATATCATCAGAGTCGGCACTTGCCAATCCTGAGACAGACAGAAATAAAGCAATACATATAAGCCAAACAATTATTTTCCGATAGTTACTGCAGACCATATCCCCGTTTCCTGGTCTTTGTAAGAAAGAGAACAATTTGTGCATACCCACCAACAACAAGCTTATTTTGGTCCGGGCTGCAATAAACATTATAGAAACTAAATTCAGTATCAGAGTATCTTATCAGAAAAATATAGAACCGGGAAGGCTTCAGAAAATGCTATAGTTATTTAGTATCCTAATTCGAAATTAACTTCCTAGCGTTTGATGCGACGATAGCGCTTTCCGTCATGATTACTGACTCTTGAGCGAACTCTTTCATAGCATTCTTCACAATATTCCTTATTCCTGTAACCAAGCAGGCCTATGAAAACAACACCAGCCAGAACCAGTGTTACCCAGATGAACGTTGAAGACTTTTCCTCCTGGGTCGCAACATTGCTTTCAGGTTCTGCCTTCTCATCAACCGACTTTTTAACATCACTTCCACCTGAAACCGATTCTGTCTTCTCCTCGCTGGCCTCTACACTGGTAATTTCTTCAGTTATACTGGAGATAGCGAATGGAGAGAAGCCAGGAGTCTCGGCTACGTAGAAGAAGTACTCGTCATTCTCGCCGGTCTGTGAGGTCGGAAGCTGCGTCCAGGAAGATCCAGAATACCTGAGCAGTTTGATTGAATCGGCATCTACACCCCTGGACTCGATCCAGCTCTTCTCAACCTTGAACACTATCTGTGCATCGGAAATCAGACGTGGAATCAGCTTGCCATCCCCTACCCAGATATTGAGGTTCCTGTAGACCTTTCCAGAAGGAGCACTTTTTACCAGTGTGGATGTGTCCTTGAGCACTTCAATAATGGTCTTTGTCTGTCCACCATTGATACTGGTAGTGAAACTTACAGAGATGATGCTGTTATCCTCTCTGCTGAATTCGAACATTGTTTCCCTGTCCTTCACAACAGGCTTGAGTGTGTAGTCCTTGAACTCAATGTTCTCATAGGCCTCACCGGTGGTCTGGGAGCCACCTCCGCCACCACCGCCGGAACTACCACCCGAGGTTGAGCTTGTGTCGCTTGATGAATCAGTTACAGTTATTGAAACTGTCATGGAGTCATTAGCTCCCTCTTCATCAGTAACATTGAATTTAACAGAGTGAGTTCCTTTCTGGTCTTCAGAAGGAGTCCAGTCAAAAACCTGGGTTGAGGCGTCGAAAGTTGCATTTTCTGGCAAAGCACTCACATTTGAATAAGTAAGTTCGGCATCATCATCAGTATCTGTTGCACTGATAGTGAATTAGAGATTCTCGTCCACCTTTACTGTTTGGTTATCAATTTCTTCGAATTCAGGAGGGACATTAACATTTGTAACAGTGATCTCCATTACTTCAGAATCACTGGAACCATACCCGTCAGAAACACTGAACTCAACATAATAGGTTCCATTAGCTGTATAATTGCTTGTCCAGGAACCTTCACCAGAAGTTGGATTGAAATCATCAAACAGATCGGTCCTGTTACAGGTGAAAGTACCAGAATCACCGTCAGAATCTGTTGAGTTAATATCTACAGTAACGGTTTCTCCTTCCTTGATAGTAACAGGTGTATCAACATCAGTGATGTAAATTGGATTGTTAGGTAGCTGAACATTGTCTGCTACTCCACTTGACAGAGTAGAAGTGGTTGCATTGTAAGCATAAACTGTGATGTTGGACCACTCATGTGCCAGAAGACCAGTATCATTGAACTCGGAGATACTGTCATTGATCCAGCTTCCATCATGACTGATATTATAACTGTCTGCAATATCACCACTATCTGATTCCCACGTATGCAAAATCCAGGAGTCTCCTGTTGAATTATCTAAAATTACAGGCTCGCTGGCTGCTGCGCTCGCAATGAACACAGGGTTGAATATCGAAAGCATAATTGATATGCTTATAAGGACTCTTACATTATTCAATAACCTATTTTTAACATCGTTTTTGGTGAAAGGATGCATAGTACCACCCTTGTTGACAATTTTTAATTAAACTCCAGATTGACAAGATCTAAAGTTTTACTCCACTTTTTAGCCAGGCTACGCTGGCATAATCTACTGTATTATGTATGTTTATGCGGACATTCAGTGCATTCACTGATGCCCCCACGAATCTCCACTAATTAGCAATAGTCAATAATATATTATAAATTTATTTATTTTGCTCAAATTTATAATATATCTATAATTAATATAATAAGATTCAGAAAATGATTCTGTAAAACCCTACCGGCAAAGTATTTCTACAATGCAGGAATATCCAGCCAGTGCGACCAAAAGGTCCTAACAGAGATGAATTGCCTTGGATCTTATATCCGGAAAAATCAAAGAGAACATTTATCAGTGGCTACAGAACGAGTCGGTAATATCTAATTCTCTCGCACTGCTTGTCGGCACACTCACAGGACTGGCCATCGTTCTTTATGACCATGTGCTTGAAGGCAGCGAAGAGCTCTTCTTTGGCAGTTTCTATGGCCTGCCACGATACTATGTAATCCTGATACCGGCGATCGGTGGATTGGTCGTAGGAATACTTGTTCACTTCTTTACAAGCACCAGACGCTATGATATTGAGGAGGTCATCGAAGCCACCACACTCAGAGGCGGACGCATATCTGCCCGAAACGCCTTCCTGGAGGTCCTTGCATCCGTCATATCCATAGGTTCCGGGGGTTCTGTGGGGAAAGAAGCACCTGTGGTACTTGCCGGATCAGGGCTCGGTTCATCACTTGCAAGGGCACTCAACATATACGGGAACAGGGTTAAGATACTTCTAGGATGCGGTGCTGCCGGCGGTATAGCCGCGGCATTCAACGCACCTCTTGCAGGAGTGGTATTTGTTGTTGAAGTCATACTGGGAGAGCTGGAAGCCAGTACTTTCATACCAATAGTTATATCGTCGGTCTTTGCCACCCTTGTGGCCAACACCATATTTGGTGTCAGGATCATCCATGCCTCAAACTATGAGCTCGTAAGTCCCTTTTACGAGTCAGTACTGTATCTGGGACTCGGGATATGCGCGGGTATTGTAGCTGTCCTGTTAATGCGGTCACTGAATTCAACACACGATCTTTTTCAGTCCCTGAAGGTTCATCCCGTATTGAAACCAGCAATTGGTGGTTTCTTTGTAGGAATGATCGGGTACTTCTACCCGCAGGTATTCGGTGTCGGATATGATGTAATAACAGACGCACTTGCAAACGAGCTGGCACTTAGCCTCATGATCGTGTTGATTTTTCTGAAAATTATTGCATTCTCGCTGACACTGGGGTCCGGAGGATCGGGAGGGTCGATTGTGCCTGCACTCTTTACAGGTGCCATGCTGGGCGGAGCATACGGCACCATAGCACATGGGATATTCCCGGAAGTAACAGCACAATCAGGTGCCTATGCCCTTGCAGGTATGGGGGCGGTCCTGGCAGGCACAAGCCATGCACCTCTTGCCGCAATACTGATCCTTTTCGAACTGACGCGCGATTACAACCTGATACTACCCATCATGTTTGCATGCGTTGTCAGTAATCTTGTCTCAAGCGCATTGAACCCTGAATCGATATTCACAGAAGGACTGCGCAAACGTGGTTTCATCATACGCAAAGGTAAAGAGGTCGACATTATGGAATCACTGCTTGTCAGGGATGCCATGAAACATAATGTCCAGACAGTTTCCGAGAACAAGAAGGTGACCGCCCTTATAGCCCTGATGCAATCGAGCCGACATGCCGGATTTCCGGTACTTGACCCCAATGGCAGGTTATGCGGTATTGTTACCCTCAAAGATCTCAGAGACAAGGTAAAGAAAGACGAATTTGAAAAGAGCATCTGTGAAATAGCAAGCAGAGAAGTGGAAGTAGCTTACCCCGACGAGACGCTCAATACAGTCTTAAGGCGTCTTGCCGCAAAGGATATAGGAAGATTACCTGTGGTATCAAGGAATGACGAGACAAAACTTCTGGGGATAATAACCAGAAGTGATATTGTCAAACTTTACGATAAGAAGATCATTGATAAAGTTCAGCAGCAAAATCGATCAAAGATATAAAAGATTTAAGAGACCGATTCTCATCAGCTTATGATATTGCCCAGGAAATATCCGGGCGTAGCATCATATATACTGACCCTGCAAAAAGTTCCGGGAGAAGCACCGGAATCCGGGCTGCATTCGGGAATGACCACAGGAAGATAGGAAGCCGTACGTGCCATCATACCCTGCTGTTTTGCCTCCTTGGAGAGAAAAACGGTGAACTCCCGGCCGATCATGGAATTCTTGGTATCAAGCTTTATCTTCTCGCACAACTCATGGAGTTCGTTGGACCTGCTGACAATGATACGGGAGTCAATCTGACGGTACTCCAGGGCTTTTGTAAGAGGGCGGGGAGTGTATCTTGAAATATTCACCTTATCCGGCCTGAATTCTTCGATCCACTGCCGGGTCTTCAGCAAATCCTCTTCACTCTCGTCCGGATAGCCCACTATAATATCCGTGAAAAGTGTCAGGTCATCAAACCTTTCCCTGAAACTTCTGATCACATTATTAGCCTCTTCTATGCTATGATAGCGGTTCATCCTTTCAAGAACACTATCAGAAGCTGACTGTATGGGAAGATGCAATAACTTGTATACTTTCTCATTCTCAAAGGCATCAAGCAGATCATCCAGAATGGGGATTACAGAAAAAGGATTCATCATACCCACACGCACCTTGAAGTCACCGGGTATCCTGCAGATCATATTCAGCAGTTCAGGAAGCAGCACATCCCTATCTGCTCCATACTGACCGTTATCCTGCGAGGTCAGCCATATCTCCCGGCAACCTTCGGAAATAGCACTTTTGATATCCTCAAGGATTTCCTCAGGTTCAAAGGACCTTAGCTTTCCCCGGGCAATACTGACAATACAGTAGGCGCAGGAATAGTTACACCCCTGGGAGAGCTGGCAGATGTGTATGTTGGGATTGAAGCGCATGCGAGCTACGTTCTGGAAACCCTCCGGCTCCTGCTGGAAGAACTGGGTTCCTTTCTTCCCGGAATCAAGGGAATCAAGGATCTGGGAAACCTTTGAGATTGAATTGACGCCAAGGATGTGAGCTTCGGGATTCTGAGCCAGGATATCGTCAAGCTGTACCTCGGGCATGCAGCCGGCTACAATCACTTCTTTACCAAGTTCTCCTGCCTGCCTTATCTTGTGCAGGATCTTCTGTTCTGTGGAATATTTTACAGTGCATGTGTTGATAAGCAGTACATCGGCATCCTTCTCGGGAACAAGAGAGTGTTTACTATCCCGGATAGCAGCTTTCATAATTTCTGCGGATGCCTGACTTGCAGAGCATCCGTAGGTAGATACGTGAACCTTCATTTTAGATTACTGGTAACGCAGAGGCGTTTCTTCCTTATCGTGGATATAAATAGTATCTGTAAATTTGACAACACCGGAGCTGCCCATTGTAATACTGTGTACCCTTGCATCACCTTCGCCGAACAGGCTTACTCCGTTAAGTATGGGTCCTGAGGTGACACCTGTGGCCGAGAATATAACATCCCTTCCGGGAACCAGACGATTTGTGTCAAGCACATCGTTAATGTTGTCTTCGGTAATACCCATGGTAGCAAGCCTTGGCATCTTCTCTGCCTTTTCCTTTGCAACCTCATCATCGGATTTACCGTTGGCAACAGTCGGAAGAATAAGACGTGCAAGGATCTTTCCGCCAAGGCATTTCATGGCGGCTGCGGTAAGAACAGCTTCTCCGGACCCTCCTGCACCGAGCACCATGTGTACACCCGATCCTCTTATCGCTGTGGATACACCAGGCATGAGATCACCATCTTCTACAAGTATGACACGTGCCCCTGCATCTCTTATTTCTTTTATCTTCTTTTCATGTCTGTCCCTTTTAAGGATGACAACAACAAGCTCATCCACGTTCCTGTTAAGTGCCTCGGCGACAATTTCAAGATTGTCCCTTACAGGCGCATCGAGATCTATCTTATGATATGGATGCTCACGTTCATACTTCACGACTTCCGGACCCACCACTATCTTGTCCATGTAGATATCGGGTCCGTGGAAAAGTCCTCCCCTCTCAGCCATTGCCATAACAGCGATAGCTCCGGGAAAACCGTTTGCTGCAAGGTTGGTACCTTCAAGAGGATCAACGGCGATATCCACTTCAAAGTCCTCTTCCCATGTTCCGACCTTCTCCCCGATATAGAGCATAGGAGCTTCGTCCCGCTCACCTTCACCTATCTTGATAATGCCTTTCATATCAAGACAATTGAGCATCCTGCGCATGGCTTCCACTGCCACCTGGTCAGAATAGTGTTTATCCCCGCGACCCATCTGGTAGGATGCTGCTATAGCTGCGGCTTCAGTAACGTGCAATAACCTTGGCAAAAGTTCGGCTTCTATCGAACCTGCACACTTGATCATCTCTTCTGCGGTTTTCGGATGAGACATAATTAATTTCCCCGGATTTCAATTAATTTCCACATAAACAGATTATGTGACACATGTATTAACAATTTCCATATTAGAATCCCGACCTTTCAGGCCGGAGATTTAAGATTCTTATTTCAGTAAGTCCACAAGGGCCACCCTCTCGAGAACCAGATCGGGTATCATTTCTTCTCCCGCGGCCTCAATCTCTTTTTCACCTATATCGAACTGTGAGAGAATGGCATCCCTTTTGCCGGGACCGTATTCGATAACATTTTTACTGCTTATGAGTTTTTCCAGTGATGCGATAGAAGCGGATATACTTTCCGGATTACCCAGCACTACAAACACAAGGTCCATTTCACCTTCGTGTAAACCCATGGAAAAAGCATCTCCTATCTGCCTTTTCCCTGCTGCGTACCTCATGATCTCAATTCCCGAATCATTGGCTGCGTTGGATTTATTATCAATCGCACGTAGTGCCTTCTCGATGGCAAAAACAATATGCTTCTCTCCTGCGATCTTTTCTGCGTTCATGGCCTGGATTATCGTCCCGTTATTTGAAGAGATATCAGAGATCCGCTTCAGAAAACGTGGAACATTCTCTATATCCGTGTGACCGCAGAATATCTTAAAATCCATGTGCTGGAATTGGAGCTATCCCGGATAAGCATAACGGTATCCTGTAAGCATTAAAGATTGCGCAAATTATATTTTCCGGGGAAGCAGATTAATTATGGGAGGTTAGACCTATGGACAAATCTTGTGATATGCAAATCGGGGACCAGTATTCATGTGAAAACTGCGCCTTTGAGATGGAAGTGATCGTTCCCTGTGACGTATGTGACGAAGGCAGGATCATGTGTCCGTGCTGCGGAGAGAACATGCATCCAAAAGAATAAGATGAGTTTAAATACACATTTTTATTATCTTTTTTAACTTCAAAAACAATATCCGAGCAAAAACAGCTTTAATTCCCGTATGTTTTATTTAGCTTGACACTTATTAGCAGCACAAGAACCTAATATAAGAAAGATTGTCTTTACAAAGTTAAGACACAAAATTGATATTTAGATTTTACCAAGTAAATCACGATTTTATCAAAAATCAAAAACCGGCGTGAGAAGGTGCGAACTATGGAACAGGATTATAATCCGCATGCAGTAGAAAATAAATGGCAGAGCCGCTGGAATGAAAGCCGGGTCTTCGAACCGGAACCCGACGAGAGGGAGAAGTTCTTCATAACGATCCCCTATCCTTACTTAAACGGTAACTTACACGCCGGACACACCAGGACCTTCACAATAGGCGATGTTGTCGCAAGACACAGGAGAATGCTGGGTTATAATGTACTCTACCCAATGGGTTTCCATGTAACAGGTACCCCTATAGTCGGACTTGCAGAACTTATCGCTAACAGGGATCCCCAGACAATGGATGTTTATTCCAGGTTGCACAAGATCCCTGAAGATATCCTGCCATCACTTGACACACCCGAGAAGATAGTGGACTATTTCAGTGTGGAAGCTGAGATCGCAATGCGCTCCATTGGTTATTCCATAGACTGGCGTAGGAAGTTCACAACCACAGATCCCACATATAAGAAGTTCATTGAATGGCAGTTCAACCTGCTGCATGACAAGGGCCTGATTGTAAAGGGATCACATCCTGTAAAATGGTGTCCTAATGACAATAATCCTGTAGAGGACCATGATATCCTCCACGGTGAAGAGGCAACGATTGTCGATTACACGTTCATCAAGTTCGAGTATGACGGTATGATCCTGCCATGTGCCACCCTGCGTCCCGAGACAATTTTCGGAGTCACGAACCTCTGGGTCAACCCTGATATCGAACATGTCAAAGTAAAGGTAAAACAGGACGGAAAAGAGGAGTTCTGGATAGTAAGCAGGGAAGCGTACAATAAGCTGACCTACACTGACAGGGAAGTAGAATTTGTGGAAAAAGTGCCCTCTGAATCTATAATAGGTATCAAGGTAAAGAATCCCCTCACAGAAAAAGAGATTATCACACTGCCCGCATCATTTGTAAAAGGAGGAAACGGAAGCGGAATAGTCATGAGTGTGCCGGCACACGCACCATATGACTATCTGGCGGTCAAAGACCTCTATGACAGGGATCTTTCCGAATATGGCATTACTGAAAATGTCCGGGATATAGAATTCATTTCACTTATCCAGGTAAAGGAGTTCGGAGAATATCCCGCTGTAGACGCTGTTGAGCAGCTCGGAGTAGTGGACCAGAAGGACCCGAAAGCAGAAGAGGCAACCAAACTCGTATACCGTCGCGAGTTCCACGGTGGTGTGCTCAAGGAGAATACCGGAGAGTACGCAGGAATTGCAGTCTCCAAGATCAAGGACGTACTCACCAGAGACCTTCTAGATAAAGGAATCGGAGAGATATTCTACGAATTCAGCGAGCCTGTTGTCTGTCGCTGCGGAACGCCATGTGTTGTGAACATGGTGAAGGGTCAGTGGTTCCTGAACTATTCCAACCCCGAGTGGAAGGATAAGGTCTACAGATGTATCGAGAATATGGAGATAATCCCTGAAGAGATAAGGGTGGAGTTCAACAACAAAGTAGACTGGCTCAAGGACAAGGCATGTGCCAGGAAGAAGGGACTCGGCACAAGACTGCCCTTTGACACGGACTGGCTTATCGAATCCCTTGGAGATTCGACTATCTACATGTCCTATTACATCACCAACAAGTTCTTCTCAAACGGCATACTTCCGGAACAGCTCAAACCCTCACTCTTTGATTATGTACTTCTTGGGAAAGGTACGGTACAGCAGGTTGCAAAGGATACAGGGCTTGATGAACCGCTCATTGCAAACATGAAGTCAGACTTCGATTACTGGTATCCGGTGGATCTCAGATCCTCAGGAAAGGACCTTGTACCAAATCACCTGCTCTTCTTCCTCTTCCACCATGTAGCGATATTCGACGAGGACAGGTGGCCCCGTGCGCTGGCAGTGAACGGTTTCGTATCCCTTGAAGGACAGAAGATGAGCAAGTCCAAGGGACCCATACTCACACTGAAGGAAGCAGTTGACACATACGGTGCAGATGTCTCACGTATGTACATCCTATCCAGTGCTGAGCAGACACAGGATGCTGACTGGAGAAATGCAGGTGTCGAGAGTGCCAAAAAGCAGATGGAAAGGTTCTACAAGCTGGCAAAGGAGATCATCGACTCAGGTGCAAGTTCGGGAATTGATGGAGAACTTCAGCTGATCGACCGCTGGATGCTCAGCAGGTTGCAGCAGTTCGTGAGAGATACAAATAATGACATGACATCCATCAGGACAAGGGGTGCCTTGCAGAATTCCTTCTTCCTGCTGTATAATGACGTCAAATGGTACCAGAGACGCGGCGGAAGCGCGGTACTCTATGACGTACTTGATACATGGGTACGCCTGATGGCACCTTTCACACCTCATATCTGTGAGGAGATCTGGTCTGCCATGGGACACGGTGAAGGAGACTATGTATCCCTGGCACCATATCCGATATTTAACCCGGAATATGTGGACAATGATGCAGAGCTTGCCGAAGAGCTTATAGGTAATACACTCTCGGACATCGAGGAGATTATCAAGGTCACAAAGCTCACCCCGAAGAAGGCTGTGCTGTATACGGCTCCTTCATGGAAGACAGAGGCTTTCAAACTTGCTCTGAAGATGCTGCATGAAGAGGATTTAAATCCCGGCAAGCTCATCAAGACACTTATGTCCGACCCCGAAAACCGCAGATACGGCAAGGAGATACCAAAGTATGTGCAGAAGCTTGTCCCGGACATCAAGAGTATGAAAACAGAGAGACTTGAAAGATTGCTTGGCTTTGACCTTGACGAGCAGAGCATACTCAAAGAGAACGACAGATGTCTTGAGAAGGAGATCGGATGTCCTGTTGAAGTATACACAGCAGACGATCCGGACTATGATCCCGAGAACAAGTCAAGGTTTGCAGCACCCCTGAGACCTGCCATATACCTTGAATAATACTTTTTGTGGCATTGTCACACAGACTTTGCCATACCATATTTTATTCTAATTCAAATAGTTATACATACACTCATATGATTTATTTAGCCGCTCGCTAAAATTTAAGTTTTTGAATAAAATCATCCACACCAGGTTATTAGGATAGAGTCTCAAAAAAGACTCGAATTAGCTTTTAAATTCTGGAATTTAATCTTCTTAAGACTAATGTTTGGGATATTAAATCCAAAATGCATATTACTCTTGTTTCATACTACAAAGCTAAGGGCACTATTTTAATCATCAGTGTCAGATTTGAGAGTAAATATATGGGGTCTGGGAAATCTGAAATAATAGATATCACCCATGGAGGAGTAAGTGGTAAAGTAGCAATCTTTATTCAAAAAAACAATCCATCATTTTATGAAAAGAACATTCTTCCTTCCATATCGCTGGTACAGGATTTTATCATAAAACCCTTGGTAAAGAAAGAAATAGAAAAAAAACTTGATGAAGAAAATTACCCCATTTTTGAGGTTATTGAAATCGAAACGATAAATAGATGCAATGGTGATTGTGCTTTTTGTCCGGTTAACAAAAAAGTGGATTCTCGACCTTTTAAGTTGATGGAACGGGAACTGTTCATTTCTATAATTAATCAGTTGAGCAATTTAAATTTTTCAGGCAAGTTAAACCTTTATTCAAATAATGAGCCATTGCTAGATGAAAGAATTATAGAATTCGCTGAAATTGCGAGACTGAATTTGCCCGACGGACATATCCATTTATTTACAAATGGAACACTACTCACAGTGGAAATGTTCCAAAAACTGATTCCAAATCTGGATTTTCTCCTTATAGATAACTATCACGATAATGACACTCTTAATGATCCGGTCCAGGATATTTTTGATTTTATAAAGGAAAAGCAAGAATTTCATAAAAAAGTAAAAATCCGACTTATACGCAAGAATGCAATTAGAACAACGAGAGGTGGACAGGCACCAAATAAAAGTAAGATTTCTAATTTAACTTCTCCCTGTATTAGTCCATTCAATACTTTTATAGTCAGGCCGGATGGTAAAATAAGCCTGTGTACCCGAGATGCCCTTGGAACATATACTCTGGGAGATCTGACAAAACAAAGTATTGTAGAGATATGGAATGGCAAAGAATTCTGGACTATTAGAAATAAAATACTTCAGGGGAGAAATAAGCTCAATTTATGCAAGGATTGTGACGCATTTGCTTATGTGCCTCATAATATCTTAAGCTTGTTCCATGTTTTACGTGATAAATAAATTTAAAAAAAAGGCTATGCTCCAGAAATAATACATCGCCGGCAAGAGGATAATTGCAAGCAATGACAATGATATCTTTACAAGAAAAATAAAAGAATATAAAAGGAGATCTGCAAAAGATGTATTAAAGCAAATAAATATATATCAAAATTATATATAATTCATATGCTGCATACTACCACAAAAGAGGGTGCAAGGCTGAAAAACAGAAAAATCCTGTTCAAAACTATTTTGACGTGCCTAATACTGATATCTTTTCTAGTGCAGGTGCCCGCAGCCCTTGCGGACAATCAGGATAATACTGTCCGGGTAGGTGTTTTCCATAATGAACCTCTCGTAATTATTGGCCAGGACGGAGAAGTTACAGGCCTTTATGCCAGTATAATCGAGACGATCGCAGAGAACGAAGGATGGGAAATTGACTATATTCCGGAATCTCTGGAAGATAATCTTGAGAGGCTGAAGAATAGTGAGATCGATATTATGGTCTCTGTTCCCCGCTCACCGGAAATGAGTGAGGAGTATATCCTTACTAATGAAAGTGTCACGACCATCTGGGGTGTTGTATATACCTATTCAGGTTCGGATATTGGCTCCATGCAGGACCTTCAGGGAAAGAGAATAGCTGTCCAGAGCTCAGACATATTCTACAAAGACCTGAATGCAAGTACTTCCGGCAGTAATTCAAGCTATAGCTTTGTTGAAACAGACAGTTACAGCGAGGTTCTCAGTCTGGTGGAGAAGGAAGAAGTTGATGCCGGAATAGTTTCAAATCTTTACGGGGAATCCGTTGAAGATGATTATTCAATTTCCGGTCTGTCTATAGTAATAGCTCCTACTGACATGGTATTTGCTCTTTCGGACGGCGCGGACCCACAGATGGCAGAAACCATTGATATTAATGTCAGGCAACTGAAGGAGGACCCCCAATCAGTATACTACTTCGCACAGAGCAGCCAGCCGAATCTTAATACCTGGGAGAGCCCTGCATGGCTCAAACTCAGCGTTGGTGTCGGTGGCGGGCTTCTCCTGCTCTTCATTATTTTAAGCTTCGTCCTGAAGAACAAGATAGAGACAAAAACGGCGGAACTCAATTCAAAGAACCAGGAGCTTGAAGTAGAAGTGAGGGAGAGGAAAGCTGCAGAAACAAAACTCAAACTGTATTTCACCCAGCTCAAACATTCCAATGAGCTGAAGGACCTTTTCACGGATATACTCAGGCATGATCTGATAAATCCTGCCACAGTGATAAAAGGATATGTGGAGTACCTTATCGAATATGAGGAGAACGAACAGAAAATATCAGCCTTAAAAGCTATCGAAAGGAACAACCTGAAACTTATTGAAATGATCGAGAACGCAGCCAATCTGGCAAAGCTGGAAAGTGTTGAAGAGCTTGACTTTGAGGAAACGGACATAGGAAATATTCTGGAGGAGGTTGTGGAAAACCTTCAGCCAAAAGCCGATGAAAAACAGATAAGTATCGATTTCAGACCCGAAGGAAAATACACTGCAAGGGTAAACAGGATAATAGAGGAAGTATTCTCGAACCTGCTCTCCAACAGCATAAAATACTCACCCGAAGGATCAACGATAGAAGTTGTGGTTTCGGAATTTGATGACAGAAGCTTGAAGGTGTCGATAATGGATGAAGGAGAAGGAATCCCTGATGCCGACAAACCACTTATATTCGACCGTTTTGAACGTGTCGGAAAAACCAACATAAAGGGAACAGGATTGGGTCTTGCCATTGTAAAACGTATAATGGAACTGCATGACGGGGATGTGGGAGTGGAAGATAATCCCAAAGGAAAAGGAAGTTTATTCTGGGTTACACTTCACCGCTGAAAACAATCGATTTTCAGTACAGGTCAGGCCTTCTGTCATCAAGAGCTGTTATAGCTTTCCTGACATCTGATGTCTTCTCTGTGTCTATATCATACACAAGTATTGACTCTTCTTCCCCTGCTTTTCTAACAAGCTCGCCGGATGCGTCCACTATCATGGAACTTCCGAAAAAGGACTTATCGGGGTCGCTGCCTGTACGGTTGCAGGCAATATGAGGTATCTGGTTCTCTATGGCCCTTGCCCTGACAAGTGTCTGCCACAGATCACTGCGTGGTTTTGGAAACTCGGCAACTGTTACCAGCATATCGGAACCCATGAGACTGAGCTTTCTGGAGACTTCCGGGAAGCGCAGCTCATAACAGATCTGAAGGCCTATTGTAAGTTCTTTGCTTTGCAGTTTGATTGGTAATATGGAATCACCCGGGGAAAAATATTGCTTTTCCTTTTGGAAAGGATGGGTTTTACGATAGGTACCGGTTATTACACCATTATCGATACAAAATCCCAGGTTGAAGTATTTCTCCCCTTTATCTGATGATATTTTCTCGATGATAGAGGATATTATGATACAACCTTTGTCTCTTGTAAGTTCGGAAAGTTTCCTTAAGGTCGATCCGCCCTCATACTCGGCCGAACCGGGCATATCATCATAACAAAAACCGGTGGAGAAAACTTCCGGGAGTACTATGATCTCTGCGCCCTGCGAGAGAGCGTTATCTATCATGAAAATAGCTTTTTCTATATTCTTTTCTTTCTGGCAGAGGCATATATCTGTCTGGATGCATGCAATTCTGACTTCAGTCATACTAACGTAGCTTCTTTTGATTTTTATCCGAAATCCGCGATAGTCGTTCTTTTGGTCCGTGGTGTCAGGCCACTCATGTCCAGTGAAAGTCTGAGTATCTTTACAAGCAGGCAGTTGGCGTCTTCAAGAAGAACACTGCCATCCATACTGACCTCATATGCAGGATCACCCGGAGGTATGCTTATCTTTGTTATGCCTGAAATATATTCCCTCAGATTTTCATTATTCGATTCTTTTATCATATGCTCTGGACCGGACAGTTGATCGTTTATACTTTTCGTGGTAAAACCGATTTTCAGCAGCTCTTCTTTGAAAACCGGCCTGTCAAGTATGGTGGTCATGACGTAGACCGCGAGAGCAAGGCCAATATTGTGGTCAAAATGTTTTATCTCTCTGGCTATCAGCGAGTAAATATCAGGCTGTGAATTATCACCCTCCGTATCTATCTTTCTGTATACCTTGGAGGGAGGGATGTCGATCTCATCAAGTTTCTTCATGTCCCTGAGAGCACGCAGATATCCTGTCATTATAAGGCGATGTTCATTGACACCGACCTCTTTTAATTCACGTGTGATAGCGCTTATAGAAAGCTGTTTACCTTCTAGGATTTCATAAATGCTAGAATAGAGATTTTCAGGCATGTTTTTCTCGTACCAGTATTGATAACAAACTTGGATAAACCTATCGGTCAAATTTATTTGCAAACTCCTGTTGAGGTAAGTATAAGAACAATAAATCACATAACACCTAAGTCCTTCCGTGTATTTGTGGACAGGCATTGCACATCCCGCCGTAGCCCGTGGACTTTATGAAAAAGGAACAGCTACAAACGTAATGTTCCTTGCTTTGATTGAAGTGATACCGGGATGGGGTTGTATTTTGAAACTGTCTGAAAACAAAACACATTTATTTATCAAAAGCCAATATTAGAGGTACTAAATTACACTTATTTAAGTTAGAGACATCCCACAGGAGCCAATTGAGAGGTTCGAATGTGGTAATTACAGGTCCATATTATGAGGTAATTAAATGAGTAAACGAACAAGAATTATTAATGACCCCTCTGAACTCGTACCTCTGCTTCAAGTTTTTGGATCAAAGAGACACAAGAAAGTTTTTGATGAATTACTTAATCTATGGATGACCAAAGATGATCTGGAAGAGGTATTAGGTACTGATGTGACATCAAGTATCAGTATACTCAAGAAAAGCGGACTCATCGAAAGTCAATGGCATATGCCGGAACCGGGAAAAACGCCTGAGAAGGAATATCGTACATCATATTCAAAAGTACAGACAAATTTTCAGTGTTCTTTTGAGGATATGAGTGACATTATAATGCTGACCTTCATGCCATATGAGGAAGTACAGGACATCATTGAAGAACTTGAAAATCTTGTAGAGCAGGGAAATAATTCGATGAGCAGCCTTACCAGGGCCTTGAACAAGAGTCCTTTGTATATTCGTGCTGTTGCCAGACGTTCCGATAAACTGTCCGTGATGGGACAGAGGCTAAAAATGATGGATGAGGAATAAGAATGATAGAACTCCTTCATAGCAAAAGTGGCATAACCAAATTCCAGATACTGATCGAGGTGGCTGCCCATCAGCCAAACGTCAGGCAAAAGGAGATAGCTGAAAAAATAGGCGTCACTCCCCAGGCGGTTTCCGAGTATATCAAAGAACTCGTCGCCGAGGGACACATCTACTCAGAAGGAAGGGTTCGCTACCGTATCACCAAACAGGGAGTGGAATGGGTACTTGAGAACGCAAATGATATGAAACGTTATGCCCGCTATGTAATGAGTGATATCATAAGTCATGTATCAACCTGGACTGCAATAGCGGAAGAGGACCTTGAAAAAGACACTAAGGTCTATCTTAAGATGAGGGAAGGACTCCTGTACGTAGGTACTGAAGAGGTTACAAGCGCATCCGGCACTACTATATCCGATGCTACGAAAGGAGAGGATGTGGGAGTTACCGACCTTATGGGCCTTATAGACCTTGAGAACGCCAGCATAACCATATGCAGGGTGCCAAGGGTGGAGCGCGGCGGTTCAAAGAATGTTGATCTTGAACGCCTGAGATCCCTTGCAAGATCTAAAGCCTATATTGCTATTGTGGGCGTGGAATCCTTAGTCGCCCTGAAAAAGATAGACATGGAGCCGGATGTTATGTTCGGTGCCAAGGAATCAGTGATCGAAGCTGCATATCATGGTCTCTCATCACTTGTGCTGGCAATAGACGAGGAAGTCCCCACGATCCTTAGCAGGCTCGAAGCAGAGAATCTGGAATACGAGCTTGTTGACCTGAGTATTCAATAGATCAAACAGAAGGGATTTCAAATCACCGTCAAATGCATCATAATTTCTGACACACATCTTGAAAAGGAAGAAATACCACCGTATCTTTCAGAACTCATTGAGGATTACGATCTGATAATACATGCCGGAGACTTTAGTTCACCGCAATTTTACAGGGCACTGGAATCTACCGGGAAATTAAAGGCAGTACACGGAAACTCTGATCATACGGAACTGAAAGAGCTGCTTCCCGAGGAGCTGGTCTTTGAAGTCGAGGACGTTAAAATAGGTGTTGTGCATCAGGGCGGACTGTCTGTGGTCGATACCACATCAATAAGATATAAAGCACTGGAGATGGGAGTTAATGTACTTATATTCGGACATCTGCACAGGCCTATTATAGAAAAAAGCGATGTACTTCTGATCTGTCCCGGATCGCCGAATAAACCCAGGATGTCAGATCCAAGCGCAGTAGAGCTAGTTGTAGACAATGGTTCTGTGAGCACGAAGTTGATTGAGATCACAGGACAATCGTGCAGTTACGTTGATTTCTCCAGGAAGCTCGGGGAAAAATAAAATCGTCCTTCACTTTTTTATTATTTCAGTCCTTATTGTTCACAGTCTCTGTTTTAAACATTACACCTGTGCCTTTCAAAGTCATATGGACTTTATCACTAAAGCGCAGGATTTCATCCAGGTCCACATTATCGCTCCATTCATATACATAGTCATATGCGCCCTGCATTGTTTTAAATCCAAGAGACATAAGACTCCTGTTTACCTCTGAAGGCGTCGTACCTTCACTACTGTACCAGAGCAGAAGATAGGTCTTCATTGAATCACCCTCAAATAATAGATGATACAGAGGCTTATGATACTTTTGGTTATATTTTTTAATATATGAATAAAAAAAGCAAGTATCGGAAAAGTAGGTGCATAGAGATGCACCGGAAAAATGTTTATTATCAGAGTGTCTCTTTCAGTGACCTGAGAGCCTGTGAGACCATTGAATAATACTGCTTCAGATCAGGGTCATAATGTTCCTTCGCCTTTACAGAATCCGGAGAACCGTTCTCCAGTTCCTTCAGACGTGCAAGCGTCTTCTTTGCAGTATCAACCACCCACAGATCCCTTGTCTGTCCGTCAACCACATGAATGGATTCCGGACGTACCGACGTAAGTACATCTCCTTCCCCGGTTGTGTAGGTACTTGGTTTACCGACTATTGCAACAAAGGCAGGAGTATCACATTCCGAAAGGATCTGTGCAGCCTCCGGCTGATACTGTCCGGCATATATCATGAAAGAACCCGTAGGATCTATCACTCTGCCACGCCAGTATTCGGAATCACTTCCTATATCCTCTTTCTCCACAAGGGTACCGACTATGAACAAACGGTTCACCCTGGCACCAGTAGGTATAAGCAGATACTGTGGTGCATACTGGTCATCTCCATCCTTATAGGTCAGGTTTGATTCCCTGAACTCCTGGGCAAAGACCCTGCGTGCAACTTCCCTAGTATAGCCCGCCATTTATACCGCCTCCGCAGCAGTGATGAGTTCATCCAGTTCCGCCTGATCCAGAGCAAGCTTTTGATCAATGGAATCAACCAGCAGGTACCTTTCAATTCTTGAACCGCTGATCGTATAATATTTACCGACCAGGGCTTTTTTCATCTGTTCAAGCACGACTCCCTGGTCAAGGGCATCCGCAGCCATTGCTATGGCGTTTTCCAGGGTCATATCTGTAATATCTTCTGAAATATCTCTTTTGATAATTGCATCCTGGGTTGTGGTACCGTCATCCATTACGGCTTTTATCCTCAGGTCATAGATGCCGTCGACCTTCCCGTGTTCCATACAGGCACCCTTTGTCAGGGCTCTGTTGCACTCAGGACATCTCTTAATAAGGCCGGAACCTGACTGTATATCCACCATGGCACCTGTGAATGTTGCGGTGGAGCTTCCTACTTCCAGATCCTCATCAATGCTTTCAATAGAACTGGTCTTGTTGAGATTTATCTGGAATTTGCCGTTCCATTCATTCACAACAATATTCTTGAAAAGATAGCTTTTGCCTTCCTCAACATCAGGGAGTTCGGCTCTTTCCCATTTTGTAAACTTGATAGTGCCGGTCTCATCACCTACAAGACCCACCTGTGATATGGATTCATGGGTATTCTCCCAGAGCTGTACCACTTTTGCCTTCACATTGGCCCATTTACCATCGGAATTCAGATCAGAGACCATTTTCTGGGGCGATTCTGACTGACCTGTATAAAAATCATTTCTGGGTATATTGTGTTCTTTCAAAAAATAGTTCACAACACTTCTTCTTGCTTCCTCTTTGGGGACCTTGAACTTATTGATCATCTTGTCAAGTCTTTCTTCAATGTCTTCCAGAGGAATCTCTACCCCTAATTCCAGAAACTTTGAGTTAATCTCTTGTGCAATGTCTTTCATTTTCAAACCTCGGCCTCTTGTTTGTTCGTCTTTTTGGAGAGGCAGATATATTGTATGCAGTACTGCTATAAATACAAATAGTAAGCGGGGTGAAAGTATTCAGGCAGATATGAGCCCCAATTTCTGTGAATACCTCACCTGATCCGTTTACCGGTGAAGGATATCGGCAACTTCCTTTGCTGAGTCACCCTCACCGATAACGGTCACAAGATCATCATACTCCAGTACGAAGTTACCATTTGCGATATGGGATTTCTCATCCCTGCGTATCATAAGCAGAAGGCTGTTCTCAGGAAGGGACAGTTCCTTGATGGCCTTGCCGACGATCTTCGGATTTGTAACCCTGGCCTCCAGTATCTCACCTTCTTCACCCACCTCGCACAGGGAGAACATGGAGCTTCTGCCCACCATATTATCCAGCACCAGGGCGGTGGTCATCTGAGGACTCATGGAGCGGATCCCAAGGTCCCAGAAAGCGTGGAGATTCTCCATACTGTTGACCCTGGCAACTATCTGTTCTTCCTTCAGGCCGAACTTACTCTTGGCGATCTGTGAGACCAGCAGGTTGGTATTATCCTGATCTGTGGTTGCCACCACATATTTGGCTTTTTCAATACCCGCTGCCTTTAGCACATTGATGTCCTCTGCATCCCCGTGTACAGCCCTTATACCCTGTTTGAGCAAACGGCTGCATTTCTCCTCGGAGTTATCGACTACAAGGACGTTCTCTCCCCTCTTTTCAAATCTTTCGGCCAGAATCTTTCCGACCTCTCCTCCACCTATTATCAGAATTTCCATTGGTATGACTCCTAGTAAATTGGCCACACTCTTGGCCATTGTGCCTGTCAAGATTACTGTGATTATTACTGTTAAGAAGACAAGACCTACCAGCGTGTCCCCGCCTGCAATATCAAGGGCATCCAGCCTCAGTGCAAAATAAGTTGCAATGGATGCGGGAACAACTCCCCTTGGGCCGATAAAAGAAATGAAAGCTTTTTCCTGTACCTTAAGGCGGGAACTGATGGTCGAGATGAAGACCGCTGCCGGCCTGACCAGAACCATAAGCAGCACTACAACCAGTATTCCGTTCCAGCCCAGGTTGAGAATGTTCTGGAAACGCAACATGGCAGCAAGAAGAATGAATATCAGTGAAAGCATTACAAGTACAAGATCCGACTTAAACTCCTTGAGTGCCTCTTTATGCGGTATCTTTGAAGTACCGATCATAATTCCAAATACTGCCACAGCCAGGATTCCTGATTCATTACCCAGAAGTTCAGATGTAACATACGCTGCAAGAACCAGAGTAAGGGTAACCAACCTTGCAGTCTGGTCGGTTACCACCGAACCACTGGAAAGAGCACGCTTGAGTAGCTCACCACTGAGACTACCTATGACCAGACCGATCAGTAGCCTCTGCAGTATGAAAGCAACTGCTTCAAAACCTGAAAGCTGGGATACTATCCATTCGAACATGAACGCAGCAATAATAACACTTGCAGCGTCATTGAGCACACCTTCTATTTCCAGTATTTTGCTGATCTTGTGGCTGACGTGTATATTCCTTACAAGCGGAGTTATTACCGTCGGTCCGGTAGCTGCCACAAGTCCTCCGAAAAGAGCTGCGAGTTCTATTGGCAGGTCAAGAAGTAGATAGGTTACGGCAGTGGCTCCTATGAAAGTAATCAGTACGCCGATTGTCGTGAGCTTCAGAGCTGTTTTCTGAATGGTCCTGATGCTCTTGAGATCAATATGAAGACCACCGTCAAAAACGATGATAGCAACTGAGAACGAAACAATGGCGGTCAGTCCGTCACCAAAAAGCATCGGATTAATGATGCCAAGTACTTCAGGTCCTGCAATTATACCTTCAAACAAAAGAAAAAGTATGATAGGAACCTTGAATTTTCTGCTGAGAAACTGGGCGATAAGGCTCATGGAGAGCACGAAGACCGCCAGACCTAAAAAGTATATAGAGTTCACAAGAAATCCCCGTTATGAATGTAATATAATCTCACTTAATTTCACTAAGCTGATCATGATATATGATCCATCTGTAAAATATCATCTTATTTCTTATCCCCGCAACAATGGTCATAAGCATTGCCTTTTATCAGTAACATTATTCAGGACTATATCTTTTTCGTCTATACAATGCAATATATTATATTAAACATTACCATTGTTTCCCGGACAGTATTGCCAGCAGGGTCACTACTTTCGCATATTTAGGACTTCACACACAATGTTTAAAATAGAAAAACATGATTAATGATACTTACGAAATAAAAAGCAGATTACATAATAAACATTTTCAGGTTTAAGTGATACAAATGGTTTCAATTAGGGAAGAAGATATAAAGATACCTTTAGACGTTCCGCTCGCTGCTCGTGAAACATATATCCGCAACTATATGGAGATCACAAGAGAAACAGGCAGAATGATGCTTTTTGCAGGTGACCAGAAGGTAGAGCACCTTAACGATGACTTTTTCGGAGAAGATATTCCGGAAGATGACAATGATCCGGAACACCTCTTCAGGATCGCATCAAAGGGAAAAATAGGTGTTTTTGCCACCCAGCTAGGCCTTATTGCAAGATACGGAATGGATTACGCTGATGTGCCATACCTTGTGAAGATAAACTCAAAAACAAATCTCGTGAAGACAAAGCAGATGGATCCGTTCAGCAACCAGCTATATGACATTGAGCAGATCGTGGAATTCCGCGAGAACAGCGGACTCAAGATCCTTGGGATCGGATATACCATCTATCTTGGAAGTGAGTTCGAGGCTGATATGCTCAACCAGGCAGCCCAGTTGATATACAACGCACACAAGCATGGACTCATAACAGTGCTCTGGATATACCCGAGAGGAGCTGCGGTTGCCGACGAGAAGGACCCACACCTGATAGCAGGAGCTACCGGTGTCGGTGCAACCCTCAATGCTGACTTCGTTAAGGTGAACTACCCGAAAAAGGAAGGTGAAAAATCCGAAGAGGTGTTCAAGGAAGCAGTTCTGGCCGCCGGAAGGACAAAGGTTGTATGTGCAGGCGGATCCAGTGATGACAGCGCAAAGTTCCTGGAAAAACTGCATAAACAGATACACATAAGCGGTGCTCAGGGTAATGCAACCGGAAGGAATGTTCATCAGAAATCCCTTGACGAAGCTGTCAGAATGTGCAATGCGATCTATGCTATCACAATAGATGATGCATCGGTGGATGAAGCCCTGAAAATATACGATAATAAGTAATTCACAGGGATAAATTCTATACTTTCCTTCTTTTTACAGGTTCAAATACGGTTTCTCTACTTGAAACCGTCTTTTATTTTTAAATCGTGCCTTATATCCATGAAAGCTATTCTTTTTTGAATAGTCACCCGGTAGATATTATTGAAATATAATTGATGAGATTCTGTCAAAATAAAACTATTATGAAATATTTATATATTAATAGTCGGAATATTTTTTCTGGCCAGACTGGAAAATAAATACCAGTCAGAAAAGAAAGCAGATTCATGTAGGCAAAATGAAAGGAAAAACGCTAAGCTTCAAAAAACAAACACTACAGGAAAAAACATCAAGAGATGTAATCCTGGTTGTTATCATTGCGGTTTTCCTGTTCATTGTAAGTAATCTGGCAGGCATATCAAGAATTTTAATAGAAGAGCCGGACCTCTTTGTCAGATTCAGAATCGGAGAACTGTCAATAATACTCATGTTCCTGCTTATTATTTCACTCATTTTTTCCCGCAGGCGTTACCTGGAACTCAGAGACAGTTATGATAATTTTGATTCTGTTGAGAGAATGAAGGACGAATTCATATCGAACTTAAGGCATGAGCTGAAAACTCCCCTTATACCGATAAAAGGCTACTCCGAACTGATGCATGAAGAGGATCTCGGATGCATAAATGAGAAACAGAAAGATGCCCTGTGTAAAATCCTAGACAGTTGTGAAAGGCTACTTCACAGAATAGATTCACTGATCTTTATGAGCATAGCAAGTTCCGGGGATATCGAGTATTCCTTCAGTCATTTAAGGCTGGAGGATGTAATAGACGGTGCGATATCCAGCCTGAACCCTGAGATCAGCAGAAAGCAGCAACTTATCGAGAAGGATATTGAAAAGGAGCTACCCTTTATCTACGGAGACAGGGCTTACCTGAAAGAGGTATTTGTTCAGATACTGGACAATGCCATCAAATTCTCACCCGAGCAAAGTTCAATTCAAATCTGTGCATATGAAGGATATAAAAGCCTGCATGTCAAGATCACAGATAAGGGCAGCGGGATACCTGAAGAAGAGATTGAAAACGTTTTTGAAAGATTTTACCAGACAGATGGTTCGATCACCCGTAAGTATAACGGAAACGGCCTGGGGCTATATGTTGCCAGGTCAATAGTAAAAGCCCACCATGGCAACATCTGGATAGAAAGTGAAGAAGGAAAAGGCACAACTGTTCACGTAAAACTTCCGGAAACAGATATGAATTTCCAAAAAACGACCGGGATTTACCCGGTACGCTAAAGAGAGTTGTTTTAATTACAGGAGCAGTCAAAATCAAAGCCAACCAGGAAACTACCTGTACCGTGTATGTTCTCAAGTCCCAGTCTTTCCTTGATATATTCATCACTTGGCGGAGAGGGGGAGGCAAGTGTTGCATTGCAGACCTGTGGAACTTCATCTACCTCTGAACAGGGTTTTGGAGGGAGAACTACAATAAGAGGATTCTTTTTAGCATCCATGCGTTTGAGTACACCTACATCATAGATGACAATATTACCTATGACCAGATTGGTTTTACAGCATTTGTATTCCTCAAGTTTTTTCTCATCAGCTATATCCTCGCCAACTACACAACCCTCGTGCATGAGGATGACATTCGGACCTTCAGGCCACTCAAAATCCATATTCGTTGTGAAGGCAAAGATGACATCATTTTTCAGAACCTGCTTGACACCTTTGTTATCACCTCTTCCAAGACCCATGAGAGTCATCTCGTCGGCTTTCTTCTCGAGTTCCCTTATGGTCTCACGGTCCTCCTCTGTCAGGATAAGGGTATCACCCACACCTTTCATATTTTTAATACTGCAACTTACCTGTTCAATTATATCTTCACGCTGCATGCTCGACCCTCCTATATTTATAATGTTGACAAGATTTGAATGTTTTTTTTGGTTTAATAGTTATCTGTATTTAAGTATGGCGGACACTTACGAAAATGAAAAAGCCTGCAAAAATATCAGGTTACAATCCGCAGAAAACCCACTTTCGGCTCATATACATGTCCTCGGGAGAGAAGGGAACGTATGGAAGAATCCACTTCTTCGGCTGATATATCCTTCAAGCCGGCTTCCTTTAAAAGTAAAGCATATTCCACACCTTTACCCTCATTCATTTGTTCAAGGAGTTCCAGTATTATGCTTTCCGTATCCGACCGGGAACCATCTTCCGATGACAGGCCTTCGTCAATTGTTAACAGGGCATTTCTGATGTCCTCTCTTAGATCCTTAAGGTAGGTCACATCAGTATGATAATAGTCCATTGCAAGGCAGACCCCTTCTTTGATATAGGAAGGAGTACCCTCGCTTGACAGGTATTCTATGATCCCTGTCTCACTCATGTCCGATGAGAGGACATCCTCAAAGATATCGAGACGATCAAGTGTGAGCCTTGCAGTTTCAACAACCCATCTGTTACGGACATTCTCATCCGCAATGTTAATCTCCTCTGGCCTTACAGATACGAACACGGAACCATCACCCGGTTCATATGATCGTACCTTCCCCACCACTGTCACATATGAAGGTACCTCTACGGTGGACAGAAATACCGAGGCTTCAGGCTGATAATTGCCCGAGTATACCGTGAATGTACCTGTGGGGTCAGAGATGCGTGCTCTCCATAATTCTTTCTCTCCGCCTTTCTGATTGCCTATATCCTCAACCTCGGTGACGACCCCGGCTATAAAAAGACGGTTTACCTTGGCACCTGCCCTTGTAACAAGGAAGTTGGGAGAATGCAGGTCCTGTTCACCAGACTGATCGGCACCCGGGCTTATCTGGAACTGTGAATCATTGAATTCCCTGGCAAATAATCTGTAAGCCATCTCTCTTTCAGCCATTAGCTGTCACCTTCCTGTCAATCCGCCCGATGAGAGATCCGACCTTTTCTTTCAGGTCATAGTCCGGATACCATGCAGACTTTGCCACCACAGTAACACCAAATTCGTTCCTTGAAGAGTTACCCCTTACGGCAATATATTTCCCCGTAAGCTTACGCCTCATATCCTCGAACACCACATCCCTGGATATTGAATCAAGGACCATCTTTTCAGCCTCATACATACTTTTCCCGTAAATTGCTTCGGAAAGCTCACTGTTCAGCATCACATGAACGGAGCCCGTGCCGTCATCGAGTATCAGTTTCATGCGCATATCGGAGATACACTCCACCTGTCCGTGGGCCCGGCAGTTTGACTTCTGTGTGACACGGTTACAGACCGGACAGCGCTCGATCATCCCCGAGCCAGGCCTTACGGAAATGATATCCCCGATAAGCATAATATCGAACATCCCGCTGTTATCAAGTATACGGGAAGCGGGCAGAGCTTCGGGTGGCCTGCTTGCCGAATCAAAAGTGAAAGGAAGCTCATAGGCCTCTTCGACTGGTTCTACGGTGGTGCCCTGATTGAAATTGATAGAAGGGATTCCCCGGAAAACCCTGACAGCCGCATTTTCAAAACTTATGAAACTGCCGATGTCAATACCTGTAAGAGGTATCCATGAAGTGAACGGGAGTTTAGCTGTCTCGTCTGCCATCACACCTTCAACTATGGTCTGGACCCTGCCTTTCAGGGAAACATCCCTGTGATACATCTCGACTATAACCACCACAGAGCTTGCAAGCACATCAACAGAAGAGATATCCTTTAGTTTCTTCGGGCCCGACAGAGCAGGTATTTCGCTATCAGGTAAATAATTATCCGGCAACTTTTCCACCACTGAGCGTTTACCGAAATAGAGTTCCGTACGATTGTTCCACATCCTGACGTATGCATTCTTGATCCGCACAACATCACCTGCCTCAAGAGACATATCGTCCCAGCAGGTAAAGGAGCAAATCCCTGTGGAATCACCAAGGGAACCCGAGAAAATAGTCCTGTGCTCGTTTTTCACAACTACCTTTTTCTCTTCTATACCAATGATACGCCCCGTTATCTCAAATCCGCTCATGCCTGCCACAAGATCCTTTACATGCACTGCAGAAGGAGAACTTAACATGAATTTATTGATAACAGTCCTTTTTGCTTCTTCCAGCGGAACTTTAAAATTAAGTAACTTTTCCAGTTCCGCCTTTATCTCTTCCTTATATTCATTACCAAGCGCCCTGCTTAATTCCTCTACATGGGGCGCAGTTACTTCATCCATGATGGCCTCCGTTAAAGAAAGAAGGTTGATGTTTTAGAATATCCGGTTATCAGCAATAATATATAGCATTTTAGGTACGTTTTGCTAAAATTATCAGCTATTCTTACTCATTCCCATAAGCTATGCAACCGATATGCCTGGTTAAAAATTTCTAATCCTCCTACTTGCAGGCAAGACATTACCGATAACTGATAAATACAGCCACAATACCCTCCAGTATCAGAAGACCTGCAATCAACCATAGCGTCAATTGATCACCCAATAATGTATTCATCACCAGGATCACACCGATGATAATACTTATAACACCGAAAGTTTTGCTGCCCACGGCTTCCCTGAAAGTTCCCATGATGAATGTGGCACCTATGAACATGCCCATGAAACCCAGGATGAATAAAAGGATTTCCGGGAGGATGGAGCCGGGTTGAGAAGAAGATATCAGGACTATAAGACCTGCCAGTATACCAGTAATACCACCGGCTACTTTCCATATCCAGCGTGACCTGTCAAGATAGGCATAGAATATCAGGATCAATCCCTGGATAAGCCACCAGATACCTATAAAGAATATAATTACCGACAGGGTTGCTTCAGTCAATATCAGCAACAGTAATCCTAAAATTATGGAGATTATTCCTCCGATTAACAGAGCCTTTCTGTTAGCACCGCCCGCTGAAGCTGTAGTTACCACACTACCCACCCGATATTATAGCACACAAATTCTGTCTTGTATTAATAATTACTATACAATAAACTGAATATAAGGATTATGAATCTTTGAGGTGAAATAGAGTTACGACATAAATAAGTCCTGTATTTTGCCATTGCATACTTGTTTTATTTCCAGGCTGCCAGCAGATTCATTCAGATCAAGTATCCCGGCTTATGCCATAATATCATGTGTTGTGGAAATATATATCAACAAGCAAACAGCAATTGCTTTATGGAGTGTGCTTGGGACAACTAATATGTCCCAATCATGGAGTGATAATAAATGCCAAAACTTGCAATTGTATATCTGAGTACTCAGGGACACACGAAGATGATGGCAGAAGCCATCGCAGAAGGTGCAGAAGAAAGACATGTGGATGTTGACATCGATAATTTCTATGAATGGGATCCGAATGAAGCAGCACAATACGATGCCATTGCAGTGGGTTCTTCGACCTTCTATTACACCATGCTTGATCCCATAGCAAAGTTCATTGACAAGCTTGTGGAAGCAGGGGTTGATGGGAAGATCGGCGCAGCTTTCGGATCATACGGATGGAGCGGAGAAGCACCTGTACAGATAGCTGATAAATTGCGTAACGGAGGAATGGAGGTCATCGACCCGGTACTCAGGATCCAGCACAAACCAACGGAAAAGGATCTTTTTGAGTGCAACCGTCTGGGAAAGGATCTGGCTGAGAAAATGAAACACAGATAATCATCCCTGTTTCTGGAATCCCCGGAACTCTATATCGACAAGATCAGGCTGTTAATGAAGAAATTGCATTTACTGCAAGCTGGATATGTATTAAATGCAGTTATGAAACATTAATACAGGATTAAGCATATTTATATACTTTATTTACCAATTAACTTATATAGAATGCTCCATTAGAAGATGTAAGTTACATAGAGGGATTTTTATGACAATAATACCATTTGCACCCATTGAAAGGGTAATAAGAAATGCTGGAGCTCAGAGAGTAAGCGAATCAGCGGCCATAGCCCTGACAGAGATGCTTGAGTCATATGGACTCGAGATATCAAGAGAAGCAATAAAACTGGCAGAGCATGCCGGAAGAAAAACCGTTAAAGCAGAAGATATCAAACTCGCAAAAGAGATGCTGGACAAGTAAGTCCTCAACTCTTGTTTTGTATAGCTTCTATTATTTCTGTTTTTTTTAATTTATACATTACCCGACAGCAGGTCGAACAGACCAATACCTGATACCGTAACAAAGCTGACTATCAGGCCTGCTATCATTACACCTATAAGTATTGCCGGAAGGGCATGTCTGAACTTGATTCCAAACACAAAGGCAGCAGCACAGCCAGTCCATGCACCGGTCACAGGCAGAGGAACGGCAACAAAAAGTGTCAGTGCCAGGGTTCCATACTTTTCAAACCTTTCAGTGTGATTCCTTCGTGTCCGGTCAAAAAGCCAAGAGAAGAAGATATCAAAAATCCTGAAACGTCTCAGATACGTTGATACCGGCTCCAGGAAGAGGAGAAGGGGAATTACAGGCAGCATATTCCCGATCACGGCCAGGAAATATGCCGACACAGGAGCCATATCATACACACCTATTGCAATGGGTATGGCACCTCTTAATTCAGCAATCGGAATCGCGCTGATGAAGATGGTCGCCAGCCAGTGGGGGACAGAGCTGAAAAGCTCAAGGAGCTGCTCCTCCAGAGGCATTGTGACTCACTCCGTTCCCGATAATGCAAAATGAGCAAGTAGTGATTCCAACTGGATGCGCTCGTTTGCACCTTCTGTCAGTCTGAAATCAACCTCGGCTATAACATCCACAAGTTCGACCATTTTCCTTTCAGGAATATCCAGCTCGAACATTGCCCTGTAGATCTGGCCGACAACATCCTCACCCGAGAGTCCCTGTTCCAGTAAAAAGCTGTCCAGATGCTCCCTCGCAGCAGTGAAATTACCTGACAGGGCCGTCTCGATTAGCTCACGAACCTGCTCAGGACGTGCCGTGGCAGTAATCTTATAGATTGCGTCCTTGTGTATCGTATCTGCGATCAATGCTGCAGCCTGAAGGCCGTTGATAGCTTTTCTCATATCACCCTGAGCCACATATTTTATGGCATCAACACCATCGTCAGCGATGTCCAGACCCTCACTTTCAGCTACCAGACGTACACGTTCGGCAACCGCCTCGTCGGAAAGGGGCCGGAATCTGTATACGGCACACCTTGACTGTATGGGTTCTATAATCTTCGATGAATAATTGCAGGAGAGAATAAAGCGGCAGTTATTCGTATAACGCTCCATTGTACGCCTGAGGGCTGACTGGGCGTCGGATGTCAGCGCATCGGCTTCATCAAGAAAGATGATCTTGAAGTCCGCCCCGCCAATAGGTGATGTTTTTGCGAAATTCTTTATCTTGGTTCTTACGATATCAATTCCACGTTCATCTGATGCATTGAGCTCCGTGAAGTTCTCCTGCCACGAGTCAGCAAAGAGCTCGCGTGCAATGGACACGGCTGTGGCAGTCTTTCCCACGCCAGGCGGACCGGAGAACAAAAGGTGAGGAAGATTCCGTGTCTGAATATAGGATCTTAACCTTTCGACGGTTTCGCTCTGGCCGACCACATCATCAAGCTTAAAGGGCCTGTATTTCTCAATCCATATCTCTTCTTTAATCTCTAAACCCTCCGGCTGGAAAAAGTATTATCTGGTCGCATAAATAGCTGGCGTTATTTTTTAACCTTTCGTACAATAAAAATAATATATTTGAGGAAGGTGGCAACACCGACCTCAAAGGAGTCTTATTCGTATACCATCCTGTAGGCGTAATCACCTATTATAGGTATCTTGAACTTCATACCCCTGAGTGCAAGGAAAGCAAGCAGGATTACCAGAAACATAGACGGGAATCCCATGAAATCGGCCAGTATCCATCCCACATAGGGAATCCAGGCAACCAGGAATACTATCAGGGACAACGGCAGGAATACCATGAGTGACTGCATTGCATGGAACCTTACGAACTTATTATCCGGCTCGATGAGCAGGAGAATGATCCCTGCTATCCAGATGCCGACATAGCTCAAAGCTGCGACTATATTCTCATCCAGACCTATTCTTGTATCGTATGTCATGATCTTACCTCGCCTCTATGGTGTTCTGCGGACATTTCTCTACACATATTCCACAAGCTGTACACTTATCCTGATCGATCACCGCAATGAAGTTCGTGACCTTTACAGCATCTTCCGGACAGTTCTTCTCACATATCTTACAGCCTATACAACCCACGTTACAGACCTGCTTGACAGTTTTACCCTTGTCTTTGGACATACAGAGTACATGTACCTTCTCAGATTCCTTTGCAAATACAAGGATATCGTTCGGACATGAGGCTATACAGAGTCCGCAACTGGTACAGAGGTTCTTATTTATATGCGGAAGGCGGTCCTCACTGATGGTTATGGCATCGAACGGACATGCCCTGACACAGGTACCACGACCCATGCAGCCGTAATTACAGCCTTTCTCACCGTCTGAGAGCATCATGACAGCCTTACAGTCCTCAAAGCCCACATAATCGAATCTGTCGATACAGTTGACTCCACCGTTACATCGGACAAACGGATACTGGGTCTCACCCTCGGAAACCTCCTGTCCGACAATTCCACCGATCTCCTTTGCAACGTCAAAGCCACCTACAGGACATCCGTTAATAGGGGCATCTTCGTCAACAACACGCTCTGCAAAGTCGGCACATCCTGCAAATCCACATGCTCCACAGTTAGCACCCGGAAGGACATCAATTATCTCTTCCACAAGAGGATTGGTCTCTACCTTGAATTTCTTGGAAGCGACAATGAGCATTATACCCACTGCAAGACCTAGACCTCCAAGGATGGCCATTGCCTCTACCAGAAAACTACCAGGAATATTCATATTGGTATCACCCAGAAGTAATTAACAAATGCCAGTGACAGCATGGTTGCAATGAAGAAGGCCTGTGGAAGACCTCTTATTGATGAGGGTATATGTACGAAGGTCGAACGTTCCCTTATTGATGCCATCATTATCATGACAATGGTATATCCAACACCTGCAGCAATACCGAACACAACACTCTGTACCAGGTTATATTCGGAAAGCACATTCAGCAACACTACACCAAGCACGGCACAGTTGGTTGTGATCAACGGCAGGTAGATTCCCAGTGAGCGATAGAGTGAAGGAATATTTTTTCTGACAACGAATTCTACAAGCTGTACAAGTGCGGCTATGACCACGATAAAACTGATCAGGTCAAGGAACTCCATACCTGTTGGTATCAATACGTAAGTGTATATCATATATGATACCGTTGCAGCCATCGCCATAACGAAAATGACCGCTCCGGACATTCCCGCAGCACTTTTGAAGTCCTTGGTAACTCCTACAAAAGAGCAGAGTCCAAGGAACTGGATAAGAAGGAAGTTCTTAATGAAAACTCCTTCCATGAATATTGCAAATAAAGCTTTTTCTACCATAATTAACCACCTTTCGCCCTTTTCTTTGCTCTCTGATAGTTCACGATAGCCATGAGAACACCAATTGTAAGGAATGCACCTGGTGGCAGAATCATTGTAGTCACATCAGGGTTAGCAGGAAGAGAAAACAATGTGTAACCGAAAGTTATAATCTGTCCTGTTCCAAGGATCTCCCTGATCCCACCTATAAGCATCAATACCAGCAGGAAACCAGTGGATATTCCAAGCGCATCTATGAAAGAATAGAAGACATTGTTCTTGTTAGCATATGCTTCAGCACGTCCAATGATCACACAGTTTACCACGATCAGGGGAATGAAAACACCCAGAGCCGCATACATTGGCGGGAAGTAGGCTTCCATTAACATATCCACAATGGATACGAATGTAGCAATGATTATGATAAATATCGGAAGCCTTACAGCAGAAGGGATCTGCTTCCTGAGTGCCGAAACGAAAATGTTTGCGAACACCAGTACGAAAGCCGTACCTGCGGACATACCGATCGCATTCTCTACCGATGTGGTCACAGCCAGTGTCGGGCAGAGACCCAGTACCAGTCCGAAGATCGGATTGTCCCTAGTAATTCCACGAATATATTCACTTAATGGATCCATTTATATCACCTAAGCCTCTGCTTCCTCTATCTCCTCTATCTTTGCATCCATTGCATCGACCACCGCCTGTGAAGATATGGTGGCACCTGTTATGGAATCTATCGAGCCTCCGGAACTTGAAAGAGCAAGTTGCGATACAGGAATATCCTCAAACTGACTTCTGAACTCAGTATTGGTGATCTTTGAGCCCAGACCCGGGGTTTCCTCATGGCTTAAAACATCCATCCCCAGTACATTCGAGAATGATGAATCAACTGCACCGGCCACGACAATCGGACCCTGTGCACCACCCTGTTCCCTGAAGAAGGCATAACCAATGATATTACCGGAATCATCCACTGCACGATAATAGAGTATCTCTCTTTCACCTTCAGCATTTTCTGCTCCCTCGACAGGTTCGAAGTTCTGGGCATTTGGCATCAGTTGACCCAATATTTCTTTCTGAGCAGCTATCATGTTCTCTTCAAGCTGTGCACTGGTAGGGATATATGTAATCGCAAGTAACAGTGCAGCAAGCACCGATATTAGCACAAGTTTACCTATGACAACAGCAGTTTGTTTGTTTGAATCAGTCATCCGATATCACCTCAAATTTCAGGGCAGAGGGAATCTTTTCCATCACACGGTTATAGCTGCGCTCGAGAACCGATTCCTGACTGAATGATGCCGGAATGGTCCTTGCTTCAACAAATGATGCCACACCATTTGCAAGGAAAATACCATAGAGGGTACCATCCACATAATTTCCGAACAGTCCGTATATGGAAACAAGCAGTCCGCACACAACACCATAGATAAGGCGTCCCTGTTTTGTGACCGGGGTTGTCGGTGAATCCGTTGCAAGGAAGATTATACCGAATATGACCACGCCTACCATTGCAAATGAGAGCTCTTCTGTCAATTCAAGGAAAGTGAACATCGTAGCCAGATACAGGAGTGGATTCAAAACGCCTTCCTGTACAAGGGTTACAATCTCGCTTACAAAAGCTATGATCTGATTGAAGAAGAATACTGTCAGGAAGAACAGCAGTGGTACTCTCCATTCCACATATCTCTTATAGATCAGATACAGACCTGCCAGAAGTGCTATAGGAGATACTCCGACAAGCAGACCAGCACCGGGTTCAAGCAGAAGATCAGAAAACTGACCTATGTGCGGGATGGATAATGGTGTCATGGGATCTGACCAGGCACTCCTGATAAAGACCCATGCAACAAGCACCGGATTGAATATATAGGAACCTATTCCTCCGAAAGCGTGTTTTCCAATTGATATCGCAATGAAACTACCTACCACCGGCAGCCACAGAGGAGCTTCCGGTGGTGTAAGTAATGCAAGCATAAGACCGATCATTGCAGCATGGCCGTCCTTTATCGTGACATCCTGTTTGAATATCATCTGTATGCCGTATTCGGTTGCGACTGCTGCAAGTATTCCTGCCAGCAGGATACCAAGAGCCGGTAAACCGAAGAAATAGATCGAGATAAGACTTACAGGCAGAAGTGTCAATATTTTAGCACGGTTGATCGAGCTGAAGGTTATCCTCTGCTTTTTGTGTGGTGGGGCTGAGATCGTATAAACCATCTTACTCACCTCCACAGCAACCAAGTTTCAAATTAGACGATTCCTTGGGAGCAGCATCCTCATATGCTTTTCCTATAGCATCATTCGCATATCTGATCAACTGCAGAGTGGGTATCTTTGAAGGACACACAACAGCACATCTGCCACATTCAATGCAGTTCTCTATGTGCATCTGACGAGCTTCATCAAAACGACCCTGGTCGGCCAGAACAGTAAGTCTGCTCGGTACAAGGGATACGGGACATGCATCAACACAGCGTGCGCAGTGGATACAGGCAATGGCCTCATCACGGAGAACCTCTTCCTCTGTAAGGAGACTTATCCTTGTGGTTCCCTTGGTCACAGGCACTTCATCAGTATACTGTGCAACACCTGTGATAACTCCGTTCGCAACGATCTTTCCGATCTCTCCCTCAAAGTTGCAGCTTTCTATAATATCTTTAAAAGGTGTGCCTATTCTAACAAGCATATATTCCGGACAGTCTATCTTACCTTCAATTGTGATGACTGTTTCGTAGTATGGCCTACCTTCATGCACTGCGTCATATAAAGCTTTCGCTGATTTGACACCACATACTGCAACACCTACATCTGTTGGGTCGTTGCCTATTTTGACCTTACGTCCCGTTACATTATAGGTAAAGAAATTAAGGATCTTCTTTCCATAGATACGTTCCTGGGAAGCTACTAGGATATTTGAATCCTGATCTTTGAAATAGTGTCCCAGTCTGCGCTTTCCCACAAGGGGAGCAACTTTTAATGCCTTCCCGTTGACCTCAACACCCTCGAAGGCCTCAATGGATTCCTTATCATCCTTTCTCACTATGATAGCTCCCTTTGAAGCACCTGCAGCCTTCATAAGAAGTTTCAGGGCATCTATCATCTGATCAGCATACTCTTTTGGAGTCTTGTACTTGCCACCTATCCATTCGGATGATGTTGAATTGATAAGAACGGTATCTATGTTCTTACCCTCCGGTTTCAGGACCGCATGGGTCGGTGCCCCGTAATGTTCTACGATACCTGCCTCCTGTATGAGCGTGATCAGCTCTTCCGGGGAAGCATGCTCTGAGGAGACAAAATCCACAGTTTCCATGGAGTCTGTTGGCTCTATGATCACACTCAGAACCTTGTTCCCGTTTGGGTGTGGTGCCTCTTCTATAGCCAGAACCTCTCCGCAAACACTTGAATGCACATCCGATGAATAATATGATGTGGATTTACCGATCTTCTGACCTATCAGCACCTGATCACCCTTTTTAACCAGGGCTTCGCAAATAGTGCCCTGGTGCTGTTTTAAGGGGATAGTTACTTTTTCCGGTATTTTTTTCAGTCTTTTACTTTCCACGATTTTCACCTCAGAATGCCGGCTCCCTTTCTACCTCGGTAGGTGCCTGATCCGGTATCGAGACCTCTATTTCCGATCCTGTAAAGTCACTGTCTGCTCCGGCCGGGTCCTCTTCATATCCCAGACCTTGCCAGTCAATGGCAGTTGCAGTGCTTCCATGACAGTCAGCGCAGACAAGGGGCTCTGCAAGCCCTGTGTTTGAACCTGCAATATTATGGCTTACAGGGAAGTACATTTCAACATGTCTGAGTACTGCATTCGGATAATCGGGATTACCGTCAGAATTTCCATCGAATGAGCGGATCTCATCCACGGTAACCTCACCATCGCTGTTCTGATCAGCTTCCAGTACAATAGAAGGTGTGATCGGATCACCTATAGCAGAACTTGTGTTCGGATTAGCTGCAACATCCGCATCAAGGCCTTCATCCCACCAGACACCGGTGATGGTGTTGAATGGTTTCAGCATTGAATCCTCACTCATGTTCGTTTTCACTGGCAGGCTGTTGTAGGGAATTCCATCATACCAGGATATGGTAGGAGTGAAATCGGAATCATAGGTCACCTCTTCCCTGCTACCATTGGCCCAGCTAAAGGAACTGACCACAGGCCCTCCTTCGATTCCTGTTCCCGGCAGTGCGGGTATGTGACATGTCTCACATTCAACAGCCGAAAGGTGACCATCCACCAGCGCACCATGGGATATGCCTTCGTGGCATCCTGCTGAATCACAACTCTTAACCTCACCTCCCATGTCTTCAAGTACTGATTCTGGAGCATCGATAACTTCAGGGCTGCCTATCTGGTGGTCTTCTGTTTCATGACACTCGTAACAGTTCACATCAGCATGCACATCGTATTGGGCATAGTCCTCATCTGCCCAGGCTACACCGGTCTGTGAGGCTGCATCTATATGACAGGTGCTTGCACACTGTTCAGCCCTTGGGCCTGCGTTAACCTCATCATGTATTTCCGTAACCAGCGGTAGCGGGGTCAGTACATCAAGCATATAGCTGACAACATATAGTGGCTCCTGCTGCATTTCAGTACGCGCTTCTTCAAGAGCGGCCTCAGTGGCAATGTCAAAATTACCGGAAGCTATGGCCTCAGACCTTGCTTCATAATCGTACAGGTCGTTCTGCTCATGGCAGGACATACAGTCGAGATCTACACCGTACTCTTCCATATATCCGCCACCGGGGTGAACCTGCCCGTATGTCAGAGCTCTTTCTTCACCTTCGATACTATCGACATCCACACCATATTCCATAAGAGATGTCCATTTGTTAAGATCCTGCTCTACGTGATATGATTCTGCGACCTCTTCATCCATACCCGGATGGCAACCGCCACAGGAGGCATCCGACCATTCCTGCTCGGTCATATAGTGAACAGCAAGAGCATCGTTACCACTGTAACCCGCAAAGGCATAAACACCAGCCGCAGCGAACATAAAGATCAGGATTCCAATCAGAATAGTATTAAGTTTATCCATATCTAGCTCACTGCTCCTTCTTCTCCGCCGCTTCTTCGAGCTGTTTGATAACTATAACAACATTGTTTCTCAGGCTCTGCTCGTTGAGGATCTTCATGTCATCTGAAACATACTTACTTATCTCGAATGACTTACGGACAACTCTTACATTGAAGTCGAAAACCCTGTCAAGCAGCCCTTTTTTAGGAGTTACGCCAAAAAAGTCCACATCCATGTGGTTACCAAGAACATTTGCCTTGAGTTCGATCTTATCAAGAGGAGAATCAGGCTTGACATAAATAATATGATGTTTTACAAAGCCGAAATGTTTTTCGATTCCTCTCCAACCATACTCTTCCATTAACTGATGAAGGGCGACGACTAGGTACTTGTCCTTACTTGAACTACCTCCCGTACCTGTTTTTGTGTTGGGATTGCTCATAATATTACTTCCTTCAAACAAATGATATAACGAAATAGACCGGAAACTTCTTTCCTTCTACTGTACCGTCGTACATAAATATCAATTATCTCTTTTCATACGACATGATGTATAAAACTGTTGCCATTGTCCTGATAGCGATTTTCACAGGATTATTAATGATAAATTATGCTCCGGGAATAGCAGAAGATGAAGCAGAAGCCGGACAAATATATTCTACCACCAGAAGTCTCATGGACACCACCGTGACAGTAAGTGTCCTGAGCTCCGATGAGACCGCTGCTCAGGCATCCATAGAAAAAGCATTCGAAAGGATAGAGTACGTAGACCGGCTGATGAATAACTATGATAATAACAGTGAACTCAGTACACTTAACGAGCAGGGATATCTTAACAATTCCAACCCCGATATATTATATGTAGTCAACAGGTCGGACCACTACTCAGAAAGCAGCCAGGGAGCATTTGATATTTCCATACTTCCGATACTTGAGCTGTGGAAGAGTAAGTATAGTCCCGGAGGAACTTATCAGGATCCAACTCCTGAAGAGATAAACCAAACCCTGGAACTTGTGAATTATTCCGCAATCAGTGTAGAGGGCAGCAATATCACCCTTGAAAATGAAGGTATGATGATCACCCTCGGAGGAGTTGCCAAGGGCTATGCCGTGGATCTTGCCATCGAATCCCTGCTGGAGGACGGCATTGAATCCGGATTTGTCAATGCCGGCGGTGACGGAAGATATATCGGCCATAAACCGGATGGCACGCCATGGAAGGTTGGTCTGCAGAATCCCGACAGAGCCGGAGAAGCGGTTGTGGTAATGAACATGGAAGACATGGCAGTTGCTACCAGCGGAAACTATGAACGCTATTTCAATGATGCTGCCAGAGTATCCCATATATCCGACCCCAGAACAGGATATCCTTCACAGGATCTGATCAGTGCTACTGTAATAGCTGAAACAGCAATGGATTCAGATGCTTTTGCCACTGCAGTGTTTGTAATGGGAGAAGAGGATGGTCTTGAGATGATAGAGGATCTTGACAACGTAGAATGTCTAATCATAACATCTGATAAAAGACTGGTTCGCTCAAGCGGATTTGCAGAATACGAAAGCACTACATAAGTACAAGTGGATAAGGGATGATCCTTCAGGGTTATCCCAGTTTCACTTCATGGAGTGTTTCGTAGACAGGACCCGTGGGAGTAAGAGTGCTTTTCTTTAGCCTGATGGAGTCTACCTGCATGCTGCCCACATCTATGTCTTTTAATTCCTCGAGCAGCTTCATGAAATCCTCTTTTTTCTTTTTTGGAAGATATTTTATCCTTGCAAGGGTTGCATGTGCACTGAAAGGATGAAGGTCTTTAGAAAACTGGAAGGTTGCCAGTGATTCATCCACAAGCTTATACAGTTTCTCGAAATCACCCTCACAACCGAGCCAGATCACCTTCGCAAAACGAGGTTTCGGGAAGACACCAACTCCTCTGACTGTTGCCTCGAAGGGTTCACATGATACCGAATCAAGCGCCTTTGATATATCCCCGATCCTCTCGTCAGGGACCTCACCAAGAAATTTCATGGTAATATGTACAATTTCCGGATTAACAAACTTGAATTTAAAATCATCAAATTTAGCCTGAACATCAGCAACCTTTGAGTGTAACTCTTCAGGCAAATCCACTGCTACGAAAACTCTCACCAAACAGATCACCAAAATATCATTTAATCTAAGAATTTATATTGTTGACGCTACAAGCAAGTTTTTATTTATAATGAAAGATATTATAATTACTGCCTTGAATAATGGCATACAAGAGGGACAAAATGGAGAGAATCAAGACAATTCTGAAATCTGCAGTAAAGCTGGCAGAAGATCTGGAAGCAACTGCAATAATAGTGTCCGGAGATATCAGTCTTGATGGTATCGACACAGATATACCTGTATTCTTCAGTTCAAGGCGAACAAAGAGTATTATCGATCATCTGGTATCCACCAGCAAAGCCAGGGAAGAAAAAGTCAGGGGAGTAGCCGATGACATCACACAACAGGCTACCGGGAAGATAGATCATTTGGAAGATCTATCCGCCACCGAATATATGCTTGGGGAACTGGAAATGGGACTGGTGGTGGGTGTCATTGAGACTACGGACTCCATCGGGATAATTGTTCATAACCTTGAGGATAACCGGCTTGTGCAGTCACTGAAGACATGCGAGGAAAGAGTACCCGCGGAAGTGATGCGTACGGTCCTGAAAATTGCCTTTGATATATCAAGCACCGGACGTGAAGGAAAACCTGTCGGTACGGCCTTTATTCTGGGAGATGTGGAAGAAGTTATGGCTCGCTCTCACCAGATAATTCTCAATCCCTATGCTGGTCACAGGGATGAGGACCGGGACCTCCTCAATAAAAAGAACTGGGAGTCGGTAAAGGAGTTCTCACAACTTGACGGCGTCTTTGTCATATCCGATGATGGGAAAATGGAAGCTGCCGGCAGATATCTGGATATTGATGCCCGGGATATACGCCTGGACAAAGGACTTGGTGGACGCCATGTTTCTGCTGCCGCCATCACAAGGGACACTGTAGCCATAGCGATAACTGTCTCAGAGTCAGGCGGACTCATACATATCTATATGGACGGAAAAGAACTGATGTCCATAGAATCCACTCAAAGGGCAATGTTCTGCACTCTGCAAGAAGATAAAAACGAGAATTAAAAACAAAGAAAGAAAGGTTTGCCGGCATAAGCCGGACTTTTCTGTTCAGTTCTATTTTTGTGTTTAGTATGGTATCTTTATCTTACCGACTTCGTCCATGATCAGTGCAACAGCAAGATAGAGTGATGCAAGACCAAGGAGAAGGGTGATTACACCTGCGATCATACCTGGTATGAGTGCAATGCTGAAGAATGTAAGGTCAAGCAGTATAAATACAAGTGTTATGCCTTTTACACCGATCTTGAGAGTTACTATTGTAAGCAGAGTTGCTACAATACCCCAGATAATAAGGTACCAGAAACCTGCACCTGCACTCATTGGGTCCATTATTCCACCGAATATTCCTATGGTTGTTGCTATCTGAATAAATGCCCATGAGAACCAGAACAATGCGAATGCACCGAATGCAGATGCACCGAAGGTGTCGCCTTTTTTCCATAGCTCAAGACTTGCGAACAACTGGGCAAAACCACCCAGGAATATAGCTGTTGAAATCACCATTACAGCATCAGCGAACATTCCCATGATCATCAATCCAAGGAACGTTGCTGCAAATCCAAGACCAAAGAAACCCAATGGTGCAGGGCTTGCGGTCGTATCTTTAATTACTACTTCTCCATCCATAGTTTAATCACTTCCCTAACATAGATTTTAGATAATTGTAAATTAATTCCAATGTTTTTTTACTATTCGTTATAACTAACATTGAAGGCTTTCAAAACCAAACAGCCTTAATTTATTTATGAATATAGTTTCCAAATGTATTACGTTCACTTTCTCCAATGTACCAGTTTCACCTCCTGATAATGACTTTGATAAAGAGGTATATATCATTTTTGATTATGACTAATAGTGAAAAGAGTTATTATCAGTTTAATCTTGTATTTAATACATATAATAGCCTAGAATTGAGAATAAAATTCTTTAAAACATTTTTTTATGAAAAAAAGCAATTATAAATTATTTTTACAAATAATAAATATAACTATATAAATATAATAAACAAAACAGGCCTTTTAACTGCAATTGTGATTTATTTATGCACAACCGTCCCGAAATGTTTATTAAGTAGAATGAGAGAGTAACCTTTCTTATAAAAGTATCCCAAAAGATTAAATATAATAAATATTTTTAAACAGGCTTTTTTTTCAAATGTACTCCAGAATAAAACTTATTATGTACCTGATGGAAAACAAACAGGTACAGTGAATGAAAGAATAAAAAATAAAGAGATAAGTGTATTTTTCACCAATGATTATATTTTAAACCTCAGGAGTGCAGCGATGCCTCCAAGAGAAAGTAGTTTTTCCCCGGGTTCAAATATTGTACTGAAGATCACAATATTTCCCCTTGCATGCTCAACCGATTGGAGGAAATTATCAATGTTACCTTTTTCCCTTTCCGTACGGAGGTACTCATCGGCCACGAGCAGTGTTTCAATCGCCCCAAAGTTCTGTGCAGACTCCACTTCCTCCGAACCATAGGCAGCTTTTCCGTCGGTTGATATCTCCCTGAGCAGATCATCCATAAGTTTGGATTCCCTGGCAATCCTGGACTCTTCCATGATCCTGTCGACTGCGCCTCTTTTCAATACTTCCTGGAATCCGGATATACCTACTGATGCCGTATCTTCAACTATTGCCCTTGAAGCCAGCTCCTGATCCTTTTCATCCAGGAACTTCATAAAATCATCCTTGGTGAAACCCGGACCTGCAACAACTATGGCCTCCGAACCGGAAGCTGCATGAACCAGCTGGTCGGCTATCTCGTTGAAAAACACCTCCCTGAGAGTGCCCTCTCCTTTTCCGGAGGACTGGGTTATATGAGAATATTGTTCGATACCGTAATGGCGTACAAGACCTATGTCCGCATCTCCTTCTTCAATAGCAACGATAACAACCTTCGGACGTTTAGAAGATGCTTCAGCTTCATCCACACGCTCCAGTTGATCCTTTTTCCAGGTCTTGATTATGGAAACATTGGTACCGTCCTCAACATTTATAGTATGATAGGAACCCGAATCCATGCCATGCTCGATGACACCATGTATCCTGAGCCTGTTGGAGAATCTATGGAATTCAAGATCCTCTACCCTGATCCCGAGCCTGACATTCTTTTTCTCCACCTTTTCAGGTCTTAATTTATCACTGGAGGTATCTGCCTTTCTCTTTGTCAGAGCGAAAACAAGGTCACCTTTCTCTATTATGTACTTGAGATGCCACAGGTCATCCAGAGTCTCGGGAGTTATGGCAATCTCACCTTCTCTGCCTTTCAGACTTCTCTTTGTTACGCGCATTGATGAACTACCTGCAAATACATGAAACCTGACTGCTTATAAAACCTGACAGTCATATTCTACATCACACTTTAATATCAGACTCACCCGGAGGAACCATCATGGCTATCTTATCAGGGGAGGCAATTTGCTTTACAAAATTAACTTCCTTTAATTTATCAACGTAGATCTTGTATATCTTTTTCGCTATATCGTTCTGGTTGAACTTCCCGGGAACAATTTCCACAACATGTTTGCCGTTTTCCCGTACAGCCGATACAGGGCCACCGATCACCCTGGTCTCCTTATCCAGCTCCAGTGCTAAAGCAGCACCAACCTGGACGTCACGATAATAGTTACGTTCTCCACGTATAGCAAATGAACCTTTCTTCAGGTACTCACCGGATTCCGGCGTCTTTGAAACCTGTTCCGGCTTTACCCAGTAGCAATCTCCACTGAACTGTGCTGACTTCCAGATACTTGAATATGAGACCACAAACTCCGCAGCTTCCTGAAGTGCCTGCTCGGTAACATCCCTGCCCTCTGTCTTTACAACAGTCATTGGTGCACCCGGCGCCTGAGTATGGAAGACCACGTCGTTCTTGTCCATATACTTCTTGACAATTTCTTCATTGGTCTCGGCATCCCTTCCGCCGACCACAAGGAAACCGTCTGAAGTGAAGAACCACCTGAAACGGTCGTACCAGTGTTTCTTGAGACGGACCTTCCGCTTCTCTGAAGATGCTTTCTTTTCTCTCTTCTGCATGGCAAGCTTTGTTTCTTCTATAGCTTTGAGAGCACCGTCTTTTTTCTTATTCAGTTTCTTTGCCTTATCATAATACTGCTGGGCGTTCTGGGGTATCGAGAGCCTCAGATCGATAGTAGCTTTCGTACCCTCGAGGTCAAGCACTATCTTCCCGGAGGATGAATCAATGCTCACGATCCTCTTCGCAGCAGGCAGGCTGTCCTTTGCTTTTTTAATAGTTTTCCTGATCTCATCCCAGCTGTAGCCCTTGTCCCGGGCCTGGTCGAGCACATCCATAGTTTCTTCGATATCGACATAATGAGCGTATATCTTTTCAGCTATCTCGATCTGCCTGTCGGCATCCTCACCGAACTTCTCAATTGCTTCCTGCTGTTTTTTAAGACGTCTCTCAAAAACGTCCACCTTTTCCTTCTTTACCCCTTCTTCTACTTCCCTGACCTCTTCGGCTGCCTTTTTACCGAAGAACTCATCAAGGGCTTTGTTGAAAGAAGGACAGGACTCTTTTTCCAGATCAGAGTAAAGTTCCAGTTCAAAAGGAACCGCATCAAAGGGCTTGGTCTCACCGTTTATATCCTTTTTAATAAGATAGGGTTTCAGCTCACCTTCAAGCAAGGGTGTGAACAGGCTTTTGAATGAATCCGCAAGAGCGGATATTGAACTGTCATCCAGCTCCTTTGCAGGAAGTTTCTTGTCAACCCCGGATCTCAAGCATACCTCTTCTGCAAGCACTCCTCCAAGATTGAATTTCGAGGCAATTGTTCTTACAACGTCCGAATCAGATGATCTGAATTCCTCCCTGAGATCATCTTCTCCTGCATCAACAGGACTTATCTGGGCTTCCGGATACTGGTAGACCTCACCACTGCGAATCCTCCTTCCCCTGAAGGTCACGGGTTTCATGGGCAAGATAATCTTCCTTTCCGAATCAAGCAGAACAATATTTCCCGGAGAGAACAGCTCTGCAACCAGTATGGTATCCACTCCTCCACGGACCACACCGATTTCGATTATCCTGTCAAAATCATATTGTTTTATATAAGTGATACGTCCACCCATAATATGCTTTCTCAGAAGCATGGGGAAAGACTGTGGAATTTTGGGACTCTGGCGAATGTGTTCACTCAGATGTGCACGTTTTCCAGCCTCGATAATAAGGTTGTCCCTGCCCTTATGGAAAACAAATATACTAATACGCAACTCATCGGTTGCGGGCTGGTAAACCTTGCCGATCTTCGCATCTATAATAGAATTCTCACCTGAGCCAAGTTCAAGAACCAGCGCAGCCACATCGGCACTCGTCATTTCTTTCTTCATGCCGGGAGTATAATGCAAACGGAGACTATAAGTTTTATGTCAAATAAAGTCAATTAGACCTACGCGCCAGAGCCAGGCAGCCGGAGAACACGTACCCATGAATGAGAAAACACGCTCTTTTCTTGTATCCAGATTCCAGGAATACTATTCGCAGGCAGAACTGAGACTGCCACCTGAGTTCACATCAAGGGAATGGGGATTCCTTGAGTTTACCACAGGCGATCCTTTCATGAGAAGGCACAAGGAGTTCGGATCAGAAGGAGAACTGCGTGATTATCTTAGAGGGATTGCACCTGCGCACGCATATTATTCGGTTGCCTATTACGAGTATCCAGGAGCTCGTAAGATGAAAGAGAAGAACTGGCTTAAGGCAGATCTGATCTTCGATATAGACTCTGACCATCTTCCAGGAAAGATAAACTCATACGGCGATATGCTTGAGAAAGGAAAACGGGAAACACTAAGGCTGCTGGATTTTCTTGTCAGTGATTTCGGCTTTGACGAGAACGATGTCCACGCTGTATTTTCCGGTGGCAGAGGATATCACTTCCACATCAGTGACCCCTCGGTACTCTCTCTTGGAAGTCCGGAAAGACGTGAAATCGTGGACTATATCAGCGGGAAGCTCAATCCAGAGATGCATTACAGTAAAGAGTGGCTAGTTGGAGAACACGGAAGCGGTACTGATACTTTCAAAGGTAAGACCGCTGTGCCCTACAAATATGCGTTGAAGAACTATGACAGCGGCTGGGGAAAAAGAATTGCACATTATATAGTACAGTATCTAATAGCCGAGTCCGTCAAGGAAGACAAGAACATGTTCCGGGAACTCAGAGAACTCAAGGGCTTTGGAAGAAGTAATGCAAAAAGATTCCAGGAGCTTAAGAAAATATCAAAGAAGCCGGAAGTGCTCAGGAACATAGTAGACCATGGAAGGCTGGATTTCGGACACATCGACGATTTCCAGGACGTGGTCAGCCTGTTAATAAAACAAGCCGCTGAGATGTCAAAGGTCAATTTCGGCAGCACCCAGGTGGACGAGCCTGTAACCGCAGATATCAAGCGACTCATCCGTCTGCCCGGCTCACTTCACGGGAAGTCCGGAATGAAGGTGACGGCACTGGGTATCGATGAACTTGAAGATTTCGAACCTTTGAACGATGCTATTGTGTTTGGCGACAGAACGGTAAAGATAAAAGTTATAAAACCATTTGCAGTTCAGATGAAAGGAAAGGACTTTGTGCTGGAGGAGGGCGTTCAGGAACTCCCCGAATACGCCGCAGTCTACTTCATGTGCAGAGGTGCAGCAGAATATGGATCGCACTGAGCTTAAGAACACACTCCGTGAAGAGGGCAGCTCTTCAATAAAAGGAATCCATCCGGACTTTTTCGAGGAAGTAGCGGAATATGTGAAGGAGCTTGAGGAAGAGATCGACAAGATCAACAACCCCAGATCAGTGGAATCGAAGATGCTGGAGGATGAGCTGCAGAGCGCCATGACGGATGTGGAGGTCATATTCATCCGCCGGCTTAAAAAAACAATTGTGACAGCCACAACAACTGCCTTTTCCAACAGACCTCCGCAGGACATACATAAACTCCTTCCCGAGGAAAGAAGAGTATATGATGCTGTCCTTTCAACAATTAACACCGCCAGACAGGAATTACTTGAACCGATACTCGACCCGCATGCCGGCAGTAAAGTTAAAGAGGACAGGAAGCCAAGTATAACTGAAGAGAGTGCCGGGAAAAATGCAATAGCTGAAAAGTCAGGTCAGGGAGAAACAGGTGCTTCGCCGGAAACTGCCATGGACAGGCAGGAAAAAGAGGCAATAGGCAAAAGTAATATAAATGAAGAATTCGTTGTTGTGCGAATACTGGAGGACCTGCCTACTTTCAAGGCTATGGATAATCGAAATTATACATTGCGTGCGGAAGATGTTGTTGTTTTACCGGCCCTGAATGCAAAAGGACTAGTCAAACGCAACGTAGCACAGATGATCACTACTAATTGACTTAAAACTTATTTAAGGTGTAGAAATGAAGATCCCGAAGAGATTCAAAACATATTGCCCTTCATGCAAGAAGCACACAGAAGTCGTCGCGGAAAGAGTGAGGAAGGGTAAAGCATCGTCATTAACACATATCTCAAGACAGAAGAAACGCCAGACAGGAATCGGCAACAGCGGTAAATTCTCAAAGGTGCCTGGAGGAGACAAACCCACCAAGAGAGTATGGCTGAGGTACAAGTGCACAGAGTGCAACAAGTCCCATCAGAGACCCTGTTTCAGAGCAAAGAAGTTCGAATTTGCGGAGTGATGTGAATGAACAAACCAAAGAGCAGATTCCTGCGTGTCAAATGTAATGACTGTGAGAACGAGCAGGTCATTTTCGGAAGCGCGAGCGAGAAGGTAACATGTCTTGTATGCGGAAGGACACTCGCAGAACCAACCGGCGGAAAATCAACAATCACAACACATATTCTTGAAGTTCTTGATTAAAGTGATTTATAATGGATAGAAACAATTGGCCAGAAAGCGGAGATTTTGTTGTCTGTACCGTAAAGGACGTAACCGACTTCGGTGCATACACAACACTCGAGGAGTATGATGGAAAAGAAGGATTCATCCATATCTCCGAAATCAAGGCCGGATGGGTCAAATATGTCAGGGACCACGTACGTGAAGGACAGAAGATCGTCTGTAAAGTACTTAACGTGGATTCATCCAGAAGGCATATAGACCTGTCACTAAAAGATGTTAACGAGCATCAGAAGCGTGCCAAGATCCAGGAATGGAAGAACGAGCAGAAAGCTGCCAAGTGGCTTCAGTTCGTGGCAGAAGAGACAAAGACCGATAAAGATGAGATGCAGAAGGTCAGCCAGAAACTGGTTGAGAACTTCGGAAGCCAGTATGCCGCATTCGAAGAAGCTGCCATGACCGGAGTCAATGCCTTCAGCGACATCAAACTCAAGAAGAAAATTGCCAGCAGCATTGCCGAGGTCGCTCAGAACAACATCAAGCTGCCCTTTGTGGACATCGCAGGTTATGTCGATCTGACATGTAATCTTCCCGAGGGAATCGAAGTAATAAGGACTGCCCTTGAAGCAGCCAATAAGGTCGATGACGAGGATGACGTGCGTATCGACATCAGTTACACCGGTGCACCAAGATACAGAATAAAGGTCATAGCTCCGGATTATAAAAAGGCGGAATCCGTGCTGAAGAAATCAGCAGATATTGCCGTTGATACTATCGAAGAACTTGGTGGGAAAGGCGAATTCCACAGACATAATGATGCTGTAAAGGCGTGATGTATCTTTGGGGTTGAAGATCTACAGGTGTAAGAACTGCGGCAGATACACACTTGAAGAAAAATGCCCGGTATGCGGCTCACTTACAGTGGATCCCAGACCGGCTAAATTTTCCCCCGAAGACCCATATGGGAAATATCGCAGATTAGCCATAAAGGAGAATGATCTATGAAGGGGACAAAAGTAATTCGATTAAGAGAGGAAGTTCAGCTTAATAATCCTGTTTTTCTTGTAGGGCTTCCAGGCGTAGGACATGTCGGAAAACTTGTTGCAGAGCACCTGATCGAAGAACTGGATGCCGAGAAGACCCTCGAGATCTATTCACATCATTTTCCACCACAGGTACTGGTGGACGAGAACAGTGAGATCCATACTGTCAATAATGAGATGTATATCTGTTCCATTGAAAAGTGCGATATTCTGGTACTTGTCGGAGACCACCAGAGTTCCACCGGAGAAGGACACTATGAACTCTGTGACCTGTACCTGGACATTGCAGAGGAATTCGGGACCCAGAGAATCTATACCCTCGGAGGTTTCCCCACCGGACAACTAACCTATTCAGATGAGGTACTTGGAGCTGTAAATAACCAGGAACTCATTGACGAGCTCAAAGAAACAGGTGTTGTTTTCAAGGAAAACGAGCCAGGAGGAGGAATCGTTGGTGCTTCCGGACTTATACTGGGTCTTAGCAAATTCAGGAATATCGATGCAGCATGCCTGATGGGACTTACCTCAGGATACCTTGTTGATCCGAAAAGTGCCCAGTCGCTGTTGAAGGTCATATGCGGGATATTCGATATCGAAATCGATGAAGGTCCTCTTGAAGAGCGTGCAAAGGAAATGGAAAAGATCGTTGCCAGGCTCAAAGAGGTAGAACAGCAGCAACAGGGAATATCGGATGCCAATATCAAGGATGATGACCTCAGATACATAGGCTGAAGGTGTCCGATGAAAATAAACGCCGATCTGCACATACATTCTAAATATTCAATGGCATGTTCCGGCAAAATGGACCTGCCGACAATTGCAAGAGAGGCTTCAAAAAAAGGCATTGACCTGGTCGCCACTGGCGACTGCACCCATCCCCAATGGATGAAGGAGATTAGAAGTCATGCCATCGATGATGAGAATATCGTCATCGAAAATACTACTTTTTCAATAACAACTGAAATAGAGGACAAGAACCGTGTGCATCACCTGCTGATACTGCCATCCGTATCAAAGGCACAGGAACTGGCTGAATCAATAGGAAAATATGGTAACCTTTCAACAGACGGCCGTCCCACTGTTCGCCTTGACGGCAGCGAGATAGCAGAGACAGCAAAGGAGCTTGGAGCACTCATCGGACCGTGTCATGCATTCACCCCCTGGACGGCAATGTATGCATACCATGATTCCCTTGAAAGCTGCTATGGAGACATGAAGGATTATGTTTCTTTTCTCGAGCTGGGTCTGAGTGCAGACAGCGATTACGCAGACCGCATAAGTGAGCTTCACAGACTTACATTCCTCACAAACTCCGATGCGCATTCCCCCTATTCCAATAAACTAGCAAGGGAATTCAACCGGATAGAGCTTCCCGAAGTTTCATTCGAAGGCCTGAAAAAAGCGATTATAAGGGAGAATGATTACGGAGTCACAATGAACATCGGATTCTATCCGCAGGAAGGCAAGTACAACGAATCCGCATGTATCAAGTGTTTTACCCATTATTCCCTTGAAGACAGTATATCTAACAGATGGAAATGCAATATCTGCGGAGGACGTATCAAAAAAGGAGTGGTGGACCGGGTGAACGAGCTTGCGGATCTCTCAGAACCACAGCATCCTGACCACAGGCCGCCCTATATCCATCTGATGCCGCTCTCGGAAATAATAATGATGGCACTCGGACATGCGAGCATCAATACCAAGGGAGTGCAGACCGCATGGAACGCTCTGCTGGAAAAATTCGGAGATGAGCTGAATGTACTGCTTCATGTGGAACCTGAAAACATGGATTTTGTTGACAGGAGAATCGTGGATGCAATTACCGCCTTCAGGGAAGAAAAGGTAATTCTGTATCCCGGAGGCGGAGGAAAGTACGGCTGGATAGAGATGCCGGAGGAAAAAAAGGACGAAGGCAACGACCATAAAAAGAGCCAGAGTTCCCTCTTTGATTTCTAATCTCGATACTTATATAATAGATAAAAACTATCAGAAGCAACGTGCCGAGGTGGCAGAGCGGACTAATCCGATGACGGAAAAGTCACGGAGTCCAAACGCGACCGGCTCGAGACCGGTTTCTCCGGGAGGAGTGCTTGGGTTCGAATCCCAACCTCGGCGTGTATTCTCATAAATAAGGCCAATAAGTAAGGTAAAACAGATCTCATATAAGAGATTTTTTTCTTATTTGACCTGAACTCATTTTAATGACACTGAAAATCTCATCTTTTGTCAGAGACTATATTGAATACCATACGAAATTAACTTTATTATCGGATAAAAACAGATAATAGAATATCAGTCGATTGGTATAATTAAATAAATATCACTATATTTTATTCTATTCAGGTAAGATTATTCTTTAAAAAAGCTACCCTGAAGCTTATTTATGGATTTATGACATACACATATACAAAATTTCTAACAAAATTATAAATAGTTTTAATATTAAAGAAACAAAAAGATAAAAAAGGATTTTTGTTCATACATGGAACCTCAATACTCATGCACCGGTAGCGAAGAAAGGCCGAAGTGCAATAATGATAAAGAGCTGCTGGAAAAGCATATCCTCGATCTTGAAAGGAAACTGGAATCCAGGGAACTGGAACTGCAGCTAACCCGTAACTTTTACGAAGAAAGACTTGAGAATCTCAATGATGTACTTTTTGCAGTGGATGAAAATGGTGTTTTCATGTATCTTAATTCTGCTATTGAGAATATTACCGGATACAAAAGAGAAGAGGTTCTCGGAAAACCATTTACTAAACATGTTCACCCGGAAGACCTTCCCGGACTCCTGAAAGATATCGAAAGGACAATCTCCGGAGAAAAAAAGCCTTACATGTTCCGCATAATCAAAAAATCGGGCGATATCGGCTATGTGCATACAACATCCCGTGCGATCATAAAGGAATCAAAAGTAGTCGGAATAAACGGATTGATGGTGGATATCAAAAAACTCAAGCAGGTCGAGTCCAGACTCAAGGAAGAAAGAGACATTGCACAGAAATATCTTGATGTCGTAGCCGTAGCAATACTTATGATAGACAGGGAGGGAAACATCAACCTTATAAATAAAAAAGGATGCGAGATGCTCGGCTTCAGGGAAGATGAAGCCCTCTCAAAAAACTGGTTCGATATCTATTCCCCGGAGTATTCAAGAGAAGAAGAAATTGAGAAATATAGAAAAGTGATGAACAGGGAAATTGACCTACCCCAGCATTTCGAGTCATCCGTTTATATACCGGATAGAGGAATAAGGACCTTTCAGTGGCACAACATCCTATTAGATGACGAGAACGGGAATATAAAAGGTCTTCTGACATCAGGAGAAGATATCACTGAGAGGAAAAAAGCTGAAAAGACACTTATAATGGCCAAACTCATAGCTGAAAACGCAAACAGGACTAAAAAGGAATTTATATCCACGATCAGCCATGAGCTCAGGACACCGCTCAACCACATAATAGGCTATTCACAGGTTCTGCATGAAGATAATTCAGGTTCACTGACAGTAGAACAAAGAAAGTATGCAAAGGTAATAGAAGATAGTGGAGACCAGCTGCTCAAAATGGTAAATTCCATGATAAGCCTTTGTGAGATCGAGAACGGAACACTTGAGATTGTGGAAAATGATTTCTCATTCGCTGCTGTGATAAATGAGATCGAGAGTTTCCTGATGCCTGTTGCAAAAAAGAAAAACTTGACCCTGAGATTTGACATCAACTATAGTATTGATGAAATATATTCAGATGAAGATAAGGTCCGGACTATTATCTATAATCTCACCCATAATGCAATCAAGTTCACCCCTCCTGGCGGAGATGTAACTGTAAAAGTCTCATCCTTTGGCCGGGATTTTATCAGAATATCCGTAATTGATACCGGAATCGGGATCTCAGAAAAAGAGCAGCAGAAATTGTTCAGGCCTTTCTGCCAGGCGGATTCATCCCTTAACAGGAGATATAACGGAACAGGGCTCGGGTTATCCCTGGCCTATGAACTTGTTGAAATGCTTGGCGGAAAAATGCATCTAAAAAGTGAACCAGGAAAAGGAAGCACCTTCAGCTTCACAGTTCCCATATGTCGCTATTGAAACATATCAGGCATTTTTGATCTTTACTGCGGTACCGTATGCGAGCAACTCTGCAGCACCCGCCATTGTCTGTGATGTGGTGAACCTTACATTCACAACGGCATCTGCATCCATATTCTTTGCCTGGTCGATCATCCGGGTAAGAGCCTCTTTTCTGGCCTGTGCAAGCATATCCGAATAACCTCTCAGCTCACCGCCAACAAGGTTCTTCAGGCCTGCGGCAATGTCACTTCCAAGGTGCTTTGCACGGACAGTGTTTCCGAAAACCACACCTATTATCTCGACTTCCTTACCATCTATATCGTTTGTTGTTGTTACCAGCATAGTATTCCTCCTTTATTCATTCTCTGTTATTCAAATCATCATTATTCAGATTGTAATCCGCTTTCTGAAGTGTGAAGATAAATGTGCTGCCTTTGTCGGTTTCACTTTCAACTCTGATGGAGCCACCCATGCCCTCGACTATTCCTTTGCTTATGGCAAGGCCGAGGCCGCATCCGCCTACTTTGCGCGTAGAAGTGCTGTCGATCTGGTAGAACTTATCGAATATATGTTCAAGATTCTCAGGATCGATGCCAATACCGTTATCACTCACACTTACCTCTATTTTTGCGGCAAGCTCTTTTGCAGATACGCGTATCTCCCCACCGACCGGAGTGAACTTGACGGCATTACTGAGCAGATTGACAAATACCTGGATGAGTTTGTCCTTATCGGCGTACACCTTCGGAGCAGGCTCAGGCATGTTTACTTTGATATCAATGTTCTTATCCCGGGCGGGTTTTGAGATATTCTCCAGGGAATGATCCAGGGCCTCACCGAGGTTGATGTTCTCCATCTCGAAATTCATCCGGTTGGATTCTATCCTTGAGATATCCAGAAGGTCGTCCACCATTCTGGCCTGCCTGTCAACATTTCTGTTAATGAGGGCAAGCATTTGCTTTCTCGTATCCTGATCACATTTTTCCTCAAGCAGGAACTCACTGGAAGTTTTCATCGCCGTAAGAGGTGTCTTCAGTTCATGGGAAACCATGGACAGGAATTCGGTCTTTAACCTGTCAAGTTCCTTGAGCTTCAGGTTTGCAGCTATCAGGGACTCGTTGGACTGCTTGAGCTCATGAGTCTTTTTCTCCACTTCATCTTCAAGGCTCCTGTTCCAGTTAAGCAGTATGAAGTAGACCTGTGATCCCAGAAAGAGTATGAAAAGCACTGAAAGGCCTGCAACGGTAAAGAGCTTCACATAAACAGATACGATCAGCCTGTCAACAGCACTGCCCGGACTTGTAAGACCCAGGGACCAGTTCTTATTGTACCATGAAACAGGGGAGTATGAAATAAGAATATCCTGGCCCTGATCCGAGCCTGTATCAGGGTACTTTCCGTTTCCTTCCTGACCGCTTATCTGGGCCTGGACTATATCCAGACGCTCTACTTCATAGCCACTGATGTAATCGAAGTAGTCAGTACCTTTCTCATAGGTGCCAGACTGATCATAGATTATCTCACCTTCACTGTTGAGCAGATAAACAGAGTTCGAGCTGTTTGACGTTGCATCAAACTGGCGGATAATGTTCTCATCGGAAACAATTCCAAAGATCGTACCCCTGAACTCACCATCCTCGAAAACAGGAACCCATACAAAGGAGCCATAGATGCCTTCCATTGTCATCCTGGGCTCGGAAATATATACCTCACCGGTCCTTCTCACTTCTTCAAAAGCCCATTCATTGTTGTTCTCATGGAGATTGTAGCCATAGGGTACATTTTCCGAAGGATAGCCGGATACGACCGTACCATTGGCATCGATGAACTCGAGTACGTGATATATTTCGGCCGCCTTATAGATGGTTTCGAAATCCGAGACAAAGAGGTCCTCAGGTACCCCCTGCTCGTTCCTGGCCATCACCTCCAGCAGCAGCACTCTTTCATTGAGCAGCTCCTCAAGGGATGAAGAAATATATTGTGTAAGGATCAACTGCTGGTTCTGATACTGATCCTCTACGATGGATCTTACCTCAACATTGGCCCTCATCCAGAAAAAGACGATTGAGCCGATAAGAAGCAGTACTATCACTGCAAATACTATAAGGTTCCATCTACTTTTTTTATCCAGCATGGGATGAAATGATTATTTATCGAAGGAGAGATTCAGAACTTAGTTCTTCTGAGCACGGTCCTTATGCGGGCCTTCAATTCCTTCAGGTTGAAAGGTTTTGTCACATAGTCATCCGCACCCAGTTCAAGTCCCTCTACCTTGTCGTCGGTCTCGCCTTTTGCCGTCAGCATGATAACAGGTATGTGCCTTGTGGAAGGGTCTGACTTCAAGCGCTTACAGACTTCAAATCCATCCATTCCTGGCATCATTATGTCAAGCAGGATAGCATCGGGGTTTTCAGTCTTTGCCTTTTCAAGTCCCTCAAAGCCATCCAGAGCAACAACCACATTATAGCCCTCAGATTCCAGTGCCACCCTGAGTGCGGTCAGGGCATCCAGCTCCTCATCAACTATGAGCAGCTTCTCACGGGTATCACTGAGGAAATCGATTCTCTGTTGCACTATGCTCTCATCCAGATCAAGAGAGCTGGCAATCTCTGCGGTGCTTATACCGGGGTTCTCTTCCATGAGTGCAAGGGTTTTGGGGTCAATGTTTTCCGTATCCATGATAATACTACCTGGAATTATCAATATAAATACCCTGATGATGCTATTAAAACCTTTCCAAATATCAAAGAGCTTATATCTTGATTAGACCGGCTGTCCGAATAAAAGAAAACCTTATAATCCATAACCGAATATCTTAGTAAAGATTAAAATGGATGCGCTGGAAGAGATTTTTGGAAAGACAGCCCAGATGACCGTTCTGAAAAACCTGATTTCACACCGGGACGAGTCAACATATCTTTCGGGAATTGCAGAAGAGACAGGCCTTTCCCATTCCAGTGTGGCAAGGGTTATATCCCCACTCATTAAAAGCGGGATAGTTATCGAGAAACCTCTGGGAAAGCAGATACGTACATTCCGTCTCAATCTTGAGGATGAAAAAACACAACTGATACTGGACTTTTATAAGAAGCTTAATGAAAAAGCCGGTAAGCAGTAGCTACTTTTTTCTAAACCTGTCAAATTCTAAAAAATAAAGATTAGTTTTCCTGCTCAGAAACCTCTCTGCCATTCCCCTGTGAACTTCCAAGCAGCAACACTGCCATATGACCGGCCAGCTCTGCAAGCAGGTTCATAAGATGCAATGAAACAATCCCCACAAATATGCCTATAACTGCCGTGACAAGAGCTTCAGACAGAGTATCTACCAGGAACGGGCCAATGTATATGGGACTGAAGTGATACAATACCGGAGACAGCACCATACTCAGTGTCAATGTTATAAGAACTACCGTAACCACAAGGGACAGGATACCCATGGGGAATTTCAGGATAAGATAAAGCAGGGATTTCCATGTAACGGGATTCTTCAATCTTTTCACACCTTTGCCAACAATACTGTCATCAGTAGCCGGACCCCGGGACATTGGAGATATATTCACATCCAGAAGCCATATCGCAAGCTGACGTTCAAATGATGCAATTTCCCACCAGGCCAGGAATATCAGTATGAGTATGGGAATGCCTACCCATATGATCACCAGACTGAATCCCAGTGACAGGCCGCTTACCAGAAATACGAAGTAAGCGGTACCAAGGGGAAATGTGAACAGCAAATACAGAATATTCAGGTAGGTCTGCTTCCTGAAAGCAACGTTCACGAAATTCGCCAGTGCACCTATTTGTTCACGCATTGTTGTCTCTCTGTAAATAAATCCAATGTTTTTACGAATCAATTTTAAATATCTGATCATTCCAGCTTTTAAAGCGGAATCAGACGATCCTTATCTGCCATATTCCCGAATCCTTTGTGGCCTTCTCACAAAGAAATACAGTAAAGCTCCCAGGAGATGGGTAAAGAGGATTATGATCACCCAAATCAGCTTATCATTACCCTGTGAGGGTTCTTTCATGGCACAATCCACGAGCATCCATATCCAGAAAATGGTCCCTACTATGCCTATCCCGAAGAAGAGAAAGACCATCAGAAAGGGAATTCCGATAAATAGACTGTCTATCATATTAACTCCTCAACTCTAATTTCATTCATGTCTTAACGCGTCCACAGGATTCATCTTTGCAGCCTTGTTGGCAGGATATACACCTGCAAGCAGCCCTACGATGATCGATACGAACATTCCCACAAAGATCAGGTCAAGAGGGAAGATATACGGCAGTCCCATGGCACTGTCTGCCAGATAGGCACCAAGTACCCCAAGACCTGTGCCAAGTACACCTCCGATCAGTCCCACTACCATTGATTCCACAATGAACAGGGAAAGTACTTCATGATTCTTGTAACCCAGGGATTTCATGATACCTATCTCATTTGTCCTTTCAGTAACGGTTACCAGCATGATGTTCATGATACCAATGGAACCCACGATCAGTGAGATCAACGCAACTGAAGTAAGCAGAGATCCAAGGGCAGCAGACAGCTGATCGACCTCTTCCAGTATTTCGGCCTGGTTCATCAGGGCATATGGCTTTGCATCTTCATTATCAATATCCCTGGATGAAACACCAAGGTCCCTTGCAAGCCTTTTATCAAGTTCGTCAGTAACATCATCTATGGATTCCAGACTTGATGCAGCCGCAAAGAATCCCCAATAGTAATCTTCTCCCATGATCTCGTTCATGGTTGAAACGGGGATGAATATCCTGACATCGGACTCGATACCGCTTTGAACAAAGGTGGTATCGGGATCTTGTATTATACCCTTGACCTTGAACTTCTGGGTCACAACCTCGCCGTCCGCTCTTGTGAACGTCAGCTCAATGGTATTCTTTTCCGATATCTTCTTATCGAATTTCTCATAGGCTACATCATGTCCCAGAACCGCCATGTATTTGTCATTGTCATCAAGGAAACTTCCGGACTCCATTTCGATGTTCGCGACTTGCTCATAATCCTGGGAAACACCCTGTACCTGTATCTGTCGGGTAGTGGAGATGAACCTGGTTTCGGCTACCTCCTGACTTAAAGGAGAGACACCGGTTATTCCGGGGGTATTCTTTATCAGTTCCAATTCACTATCATGGAAAAGATTGGATTTTTTACCTTCTACAATAATGAAATTATTACCCACCGAACCTATTTCCTCTGTAAAGAACTCATTGAAACTCGCTCCCAGAGAAACATTGGCGATCACCGCTGCAACACCGATGACAATACCAAGGGTGGTAAGTGCAGATCTCATTTTAGAACTGCCGATACTACCCAGTGCCATTTTAACGGAATGTGTTAGGCTGAGCATAGTGAATCCACCTGAAACTTCCATCAGTTATTCTGCTTTCTGCGTCTGTACAGGAACACAGCAGGTAGTCCCAGCAAAACAGCTATACCCAGACCTGCTGCAACAGTATTGTTACCGCCTTCATTCTCGGAGACCGTTGTCACTTCACGGCTACCTATTTCGGTTACATGCTCGTTGATCCCGTTTTTGTACTCAACCTCAATTGATACAGGATAGGCTTCCTTTTCACCGTCACCTGTTGCCTTGATCTCAATGGTGAACAGCTCATCCGAATCCATTGAACCTATATAGTACTCCTCAGGGGCAAAATTAAGTTCATCAGAATACAATCTTACACTTACTGAGTTGAGTGTATTGGGATGCATGTTAGCCACATCGAACTCGAAACTACCTTCACCATTCGTGATTACCAGTGGTTTTGAAGGTATTACCTTAATTGCTGAAGAATCAACTGTGAGGGGGATTCTCCAGTTGCTGTTATACTCGTAGGAATTTCCCACCGTCGAGAGCTGAAGATAGTATGTACCATCCCCGGTTTCTTCGCTTACCTCAACATTGTAACTTAAAGATAGGGAATCACCGGGACCGATCACACCGGAACCTTCGTAACTGTCACTTTTGATTTCTATACCTTCAGAACCTTTCAGAACCGCAGACTGCACCCTGGCATTTGTGTCATATTCGACACCATCTATAGTCACAGAGTTGCTTGTCGCGGTATTGGTAAGAGTAAAACTTATTGTACCTCTGTCACCCGGCATGAAAACTTCAGGATCGCTTGTCACAGAATCAAGCTGTAAAGTGCCTTTACTGTCAAATGAAGCCGAGCCGACTTTCAGGTCAAAGGTTTTCCTGAACCATGTGTCGCCTGAATCGGTCTGGTAATATATGTCAACGCTGCCTGTACCGACCCTGGCGCCATCATCCACGAAGAGGCGATACTCTTTTACCGCAGCATCTTCGGGTGAAAGAATACCAACCTTTTTTATCGCATTCTTTTCTGAGTCCAGAGAGAAAGGATATTCGGGCTCAAGTTTCATGGATACTGCATCCGCACGGCCATAACCGATATTCTCGACCTTTACAGACACATCAACATATTCACCGATCTGTGCAGGGAACGGATCGTATTCTATAATATCCACCTTGAGATTTGCAGCCGAGTCTGCCGATGCAGGGGCCATAAGTGCAGAGAATAACAATCCGATACAAAGTATTGAACCTATAATCTTCCGAATAGAATCTTTTATTTCAGCCATATCAACCACTTCAATTATTTTCGATCTTTCCATCCCTTATCAGCACGACCCGGTCCACATATTTTTTCATCTCAGGATCGTGTGTGATCATAACAATAGTACAACCCTTACCGTGAAGTTCGGAGAAGATCCCCATGATCTCTTCACTTGTTTTTGAATCCAGATTACCCGTAGGCTCATCCGCAAGTATCAGGGAAGGGTCGTTTATCATCGAGCGGGCTATTGCAACCCTCTGGCGCTGCCCACCGGAAAGTTCGGTTGGCTTGTGATGCAGCCTGTCATCAAGACCTACCAGAGTCAGCAGGTCCTTTGCTCTCTGTGCTGCATCGATATTCTTCTTCGAGTTTGAATAGGTGGGGAGAAGCACATTCTCATATGCACTCAGGCGTGGGATCAGATTGAAGTTCTGAAAAACAAAGCCAATCTCAAAACCACGCAGTTCCGCAAGTTCATTATCCGATATGGAAGCAGTGTCCTTTCCCATCAACCGGACACTGCCGCCTGTCGGTCTGTCAAGACATCCTATCATATTCATCAGAGTACTTTTGCCTGAACCGGAAGGACCCATGATAGCGACAAACTCACCCTTTTTAACATTGAGATCGATACCGTGGAGAATGGGAACTTCCATCTCACCAAGCTGGTAACTCTTTTTCAGACCATTTATTGTAATTACATTCCATATGGAATCCGAATCCGAACCATTCAAACTACTGCCAACCATTAATATACCTCTAGTTTTCGTCGTAAAACCTGACTATTTATCGACAAATTAGACTACATGCTAAAAGTACTTAAGCATTTCTATAAATCGACAGGTTAGCCAAAAAAAGGTAGATTATAAATGACCAGCATCATTCATGTCGCAAAGCTTCCACCGGATTCAGTCTGGAAGCCCTGCTTGCAGGATACACACCTGCCACAAGTCCTACGACAAAGGATATGAAAAAGCCCAGAAGTATAAGATAAGGTGGAAACACCCTGGGAATATCGAGGTAGGTTTCAACAGCAAAAGAACCGATCATTCCCAGAAGTGTGCCAAGAATACCGCCTATTATTCCGACAATTACCGATTCCAGCATGAAAAGAGTCAGAATATCGGACCTTGTAAAACCCAATGCCTTGAAAAGTCCGATCTCCTTTGTTCTCTCGGTTACGGTTACAAGCATGATGTTCATGATACCGATAGAGCCGACTATCAGAGCCACAAGTGCGATAACCGTGATCAGTATCGTGAGGGAATTTGCAAGAGAATCCAGTTGTTCCAGAATATCAGCCTGGTCGAAGATACGATATGGTTTTGCATCCTCATTATCGAGTTCACGTGCGGAAACACCGAGATTTCTTGCAAGCCGTTTATCCACCTGTTCTGAAACCTCCCTGACATCTTCCGCTGATTCTGTCTTGGCGGAAAAACCACTGTAATCCTCGACCCCAAGAATCTCATTCATGGTATCGATTGGAATATAGATGCTCACATCCCTGTCAGGACCACCCTGTACGAAAGTATTGTCCTCACCTTCGAGTATTCCCTTGACCCGGAACTTACGGGTGACGGTGCTGCCATCGTTCCTGCGGAAGGTTATGTCAATATAGTTCTTGATAGACACTTCCTTATCGAACTTCTCCTCGGCAACCTCCCTTCCAAGAACAGCAACATACCTGTCCTTATCGGTCAGGAAATTACCCTCATCCACTACCAGGTTGGATATGTCCTGTGAATCCTCTCCCACCCCCTGGACATCAATCTGGCGCGTAGCCGAAAGATAGGTAACCGCTGCTGTTTGCTGGTTAAAGGCCGATGCACCCACCACTCCGGGAGTATTCCGTATGACCTCAAGTTGTTCGTCATAGAAGATATTGACATCCTGACTGTAGATGATAATGAAATTGGAACCAAGGGAGCCGAGCTCATCGGTGAAGTACTGGTTGAAACTCGTACCAAGTGAGACATTGGCAACAACCGCAGCCACACCTATGATTATCCCCAGTGTGGTCAGGGTCGAGCGCAGTTTTGCACTCCTGATGCTTCCGACTGCAATTCCAGATGCCTGCCTGATGTCTATCATAGTGAACTTATTCCTTCCTCAATGCCTCTACCGGATTCATGTTAGCTGCCTTATTGGCAGGATATACACCTGCTATCAGGCCGACTATAATGGCTACCGCAAAGCCAATAAATATCTGTTCAACCGGGAAGATATTGGGTAGTTCCAGGTAATTATTAACAATAAGTGCCGCCCCTATACCCATGGCAGTCCCGAGTATTCCGCCAATCAGCCCCACTACCATTGACTCGATAATGAAAAGTGCCAGTATATCGTTTTTTGTGTAGCCCAGAGACTTGAGCAGTCCGATCTCCTTTGTCCTCTCAGCTACTGTCACCAGCATGATGTTCATGATACCGATGGAACCAACTATCAATGAAATGAGTGCAACCGAGGTCAGCAAAGCCGTAAGTGCGGTTGAGAGCTGATTGGTCTGCTCTAATATCTCAAGCTGATCGAATAGAACATAGGGCTTCGCATCATCATTCTCAAGGTCCCTGCTGGGAACCCCCAGACTGCGTGCCAGACGTTTATCTATTTCCTCACCTGTCGGACCCACGGCTTCAAGACTCTCGGCTTTTACGAAGAAACCACCGTAGTAGTCAACACCCAGTATCTCATTCATGGTATCGATGGGAATGAAAATGCGGATCTCGGGTTCGACCCCTGTCTGGGCAAAGGTTGTGTTTGGATCCTGGACCACGCCCTTGACGATGAATTTTTGTGTAATTACTCCACCATCCTCTCGCCTGAAGGTAATTTCAATCGGATTCTTTACGGATATCTTCCTGTCGAATTTCTCATTCGCAACCTCGGCACCCAGTACTGCCACATACTGGTCGTTATCATCAAGAAAGGTACCTGAATCCATATTAAAATTAGCAACTTCGGCATAGTCAGAGTTCACTCCCTGAATATCTATCTGACGCGAGGTCGAAAGGTAGGTAACCTGGGCCATTTGCTGATTTATGGGAGACACACCTACAACCCCGGGTGTATTCCTTATCAGTTCAAGCTGGTTCTCGAAAAAGATATTATCATTCTGACTATAGATAACAATGAAGTTGGAGCCCACTGCACCTATCTCGTCGTTAAAGAACTCATTGAAACTTGCTCCCAGTGATACATTGGCAATGACCGCAGCAACCCCTATGATAATACCAAGGGTAGTAAGTGCAGACCTCAGTTTGGAGCTGCCGATACTTCCCAGAGATATCTCCAGAGACTGCTTCAGACTCAGCATTAAGCCAGCACCTTATTCTTCTTTTTCCTTCCTGCGGCGATACATCATATATCCTGCAACAGCTATTGCCACCACTATCAGGACACCGATGGCAATACCCAGCTGATTGTCTTCCTCAACCAGTGCGTGCTCGATCTCCCGGACATTTACAACACTGCCATGGTCGTTCATTCCGTTCCTGTAGTCCGCACTTATGACAAGCTCTGAGGAGAGTTCATCTTCCGGGTCAATGGCATTCGCATCAAATTCTATTGTGAACAACTCATCGGGATCCATCGTGCCTATGAAGTATTCAGCCGGGGAGAATTCAAAGCCTTCCGCCTCAAGCTGTATGCTTACCGATGAAAGCACATTGGGATGAATATTGGCCACATCGAACTCGATGGTCCCTTCACCATCCTCGATCCTGAGCGGGGTCGAGGGAATAACTCTTACCGCAGAGGAGTCTACCTCGAGCGGAATTCGCCAGTTGTTGTTATAGACATGTGAGCTTCCTACGGTTGAGAGTTGCAGATAGTATGTACCATCCTCCACATCATCCTCAACCATCACATTATAGGTCAGGTTGAGAGACTCACCCGGTCCTATTACCCCGTTACCGTAATAAGTGTCCGTGGTAACTACTATCCCTTCCGGAGCCTCAAGGGTTGCGGACTGGACACGCGCATTCGTATCATATTCCTCACCATCCACTGTCACGGTATTCGTGGTGGCCATATTCATAAGCATTATTTGCACTGTCCCACGGTCACCGGGCATAAAGACCTCGGGTTCTATGCCAGGACTGCCCTGAAGCTGCACATTGCCCCTGCTGTCAAAGGTCGTGGAGCCGACCTGGATATCAAACTCTTCTTTATACCAGGTATTGTCCGTATCTTCCTGATACCATACCTCGATGGTCTCTATACCTTCCCTGGCATCGTTATCCACAAAAAGACGGAATTCTTCAACTGCCGCATTATCAGGCGTCAGTATGCCTATTTCCTTTATGGCATTGCTCTGGGAATCAAGAGAGAATGGGTATTCGGGAACCATGCGGATCTTGACATCGTCACCTCTCGCATAACCCAGGTTTTCCAACTTTACCCAGACAGTGACATACTCCCCGATCTCGGCGGGTATGGGTTCATAACGCAGTATGCTCACCTGCAGGTCCGCGCCCTCTGCTGCTGTGGCAGGCATACTCAATAAGAGAAGTATAATTGCAAAACTAATTGCGTATTTCAAAATCTTTCCGGGAACTGATGAATTCAGCATGTTTCCTCCTTATGTTGCACCTATTACTCCGTCTCTTAAGTGGACCACACGATCCGCATATCCTGTAAGCTCCGGGTCATGTGTGATCATGATGATAGTTCTTCCCTTATCGTGAAGGTCAGTGAAAATATTCATAATCTCGTTACCGGTCTTCGAGTCCAGGTTTCCGGTGGGTTCGTCGGCAAGTATAAGAGAAGGATCATTGATCAGTGCCCTTGCTATTGCCACCCTCTGCTGCTGACCGCCGGAAAGTTCTGTGGGTTTGTAGTTCATACGATTCTGTAATCCTACAAGTTCGATCAGTTCCTGCGCCCTTTTCCTGCCATCAATTCCCTCCTTCTTGTTGGCATATGTAGGCAGTTCAACATTCTGGATGGCACTGAGCCTCGGAACCAGATTGAATGTCTGGAACACAAAGCCGATCTCAAAGCCACGCAGTCTTGCAAGCTCAACCTCTGAAAGCTGGTTGACATCCTTGCCCATCACAACAACCTTGCCGCAGGTAGGCCTGTCCAGACAGCCGATCATATTCATAAGAGTACTTTTGCCCGAACCTGACGGACCCATGATGGCAACAAATTCGCCTTTTTTAACAGAGAGATCTATGCTTTTCAGGATAGGGACCTCCATATCACCCACCTGATAGCTCTTGCACAGATCAACAAGTTCTATTACGGATTCATTTTCTCCTGAGCCTTTATTCTCTTCACCCATATTTTCCCCGGAATTCAGGATACAGACCGGAAGCACTCCTGGAAGTTGCTAATTTTCCGATAAAAGAAGAGATGTTTGAAAATATAAATACTTTATTTGGAGAAATCTGGCTAAAAATCCCCGAAACAGGCAAAAGTATAAATATATAGATGATGAAAAGGTTCGACTATAAATCGTCAAGTTTGATTATAGAGACATTGTGTCTGAACAAATGGACGTGGTAAAAAATGCTGGAAGTACTTACTGACCCGAATGGGTTTTTCAAGAAAAGAAGTGATCAGAAAGTTGAATTTAAGACTCCGTTGATAATAATAGCTATATTAGCTATCATATCAGCAGCCAGTGCTTTTATAATTGCACAAGGGGTCATGGGAGCATTGCCGGAAGAAGCTGCAGCTTTTGCAGGAATCGGAGCAGCTATTGGAGCAATTGTTGCTTTTTTTGTGGCCTTTGTCATGTGGGTGATCTATAGTGGAATATTCTACCTGATATCAATGGTATTCAACGGTGAAGGCGACTTTAAAAAGGTACTTGAGTTCGTATCCTACGGATTCATACCTTCAATAGCAAGCTCTTTGATAGGCACCTATTTCACTACCAGGGTATATTCAAATATCGACTGGTCGACTCAGGATCCCCAGCTTCTGCAGGAAGCACTCTTATCCGACCCTTCCCTGCAGATATCTGGAATCATAGGGATACTGTTTTTACTATAGAGTGCAAACATCTGGATATTCGCAATGGTACATTCCAGGAATCTGTCCGTTAAAGATGCGGCAATCACCGTGGGAGTACCTATCATAATATACATCCTTTATACACTATACCAATTGAGAATATTCGGTGCATTAATTTGAAAACGATTGTAAAAACTATCATGGCAGCCTTTTTGATTCTGGCTGCCTGTTCCTCTTTTGCTCTTGCAGATACTGAGATAACACCGGCGGTCACACTGAGCTATTCAATGGAACCTGAAGTCCTGATGCCCGGAGATACCGGGACTATAACGATAACAATGCAAAAGAATGCATATATTGCCAATGCAGCAATTGAGGGGAATGAGGTTATTGAAATACTTGGAGAAAGCTATACGGATGTAGGTCTTGTAGGACCTGGAGACACACTTGAGCTTACGTTCAACGTAAAGGCCAAAGATGATGCACCTAATGGAGTTCATTTCCTTGACCTTGAAATTACCGGTGGGAGTACTGCGTATGACTTCAATTCCAGGATACCCGTAAAGATAGATGACAGGGACCTGAAGCTTATCATATCCGACCTGCCGTCCACCCTGATGAACGAAGTATCTTCTGTGAATGTAGAAGTAGTGAATCAGAGACCGAATGAAGTAAATAGTGTGATTGTTAGTCCCGAGGCAGAGGGTATTGTCTTCAGTCCCTCTGAAGTATTCATCGGTGCCATCCCGGGAGGAAATAAGTCAACAGCGACTTTTTTCATGAATACGATGAACTCCGATTCAGAGACCAGCAACGTATCTTTTACTGTATCCTATTTCAACGGAGATAACTTCCACAATGCCGGAAAGACCACAAGACAGGTTGACATCATAGACCAGAACTCGCTTATATTTACCTCCATAGAGATGGAAAAAAGCGGTAACAAGTACACATTCTCAGGAGATCTCAACAACTTCGGGACAACCGATGCAAAGAATGTCATCGTATCAATCCCAAAGTCGGAGTCAGTTGTTCCGGTCCAGCCCTACGCAAAGTATTTTATCGGAACCCTTGAAGCTGATGACTTCAGCAGTTTTGAACTCTCGGCAAGTGTACTGTCAGGGGATGTCTCCAGTATCCCGGTTTTGATAGAGTTCAGAGACCCTGATAATGCCTACATTTCCATTGAAGAGAATATCGCTATAGACGGACAGCAGGTTTTTGCAGGTAACAGCGAGGAAGATAGCGGAAGTTCCCTGGCGCTCTGGGCCGTTGCAGGAATATTTGCAATTGCCATTGTGGCACTGATCGGATATTCATGGAAAAAGCGCAGGGACGAGGCAGAAGCTTTCGAAGACGAAGAAATTGAGCCCTCCGGGGAATAAGTATCAGGTATCGGTGCTGATATGCCAGAACCCATTGTAGAACTCAGAGATGTGACAAAGATCTACACCCTCGGGAAGAACAAAATATACGCCCTGAACAAGGTGAACATTTCCATTGAAGAAGGAGACTTTGTCACAATAATGGGATCATCGGGCTCGGGAAAGAGCACACTTCTAAATATGGTCGGCTGTCTTGATCTGCCCACAAGCGGTAAGATCCTGATAAACGGCACGGACATCTCGAAACTGGATGACAACGGACTAACATCGATCAGACGCAACAACATCGGGTTCATATTCCAGCAGTTCAACCTCATCCAGACACTAACTGCCCTTGAGAACGTGGAAATGCCCATGTTATTCAATGGCACATCTCCGGAAAAGCGCAGGAAAAAGGCAATGAGACTTTTCGAAAGGGCACAACTGCCTCCGGAATACGAAGAGCACAAGCCCAACGAACTCTCCGGCGGTCAGCAGCAGAGAGTGGCAATAGCAAGGGCGCTGGCAAATGACCCTCCAATCCTGCTTGCCGATGAACCTACCGGAAACCTTGATTCCAAAACAGGAAACAGTGTAATGAAACTCCTGCAGGAGCTAAATAGTGCAGGAACGACGGTTATCGTTGTAACACACGATCCAAAGCTTGAGGATTTCTCAAATACAACCATAAGGCTGCAGGACGGGGTGATATGTGATGAGAATTGCTGATCCCCTGAAAAATAACATGTATGCCGAGCTTGCCAGAAGAAATCTCAAACGGCAGTCCATCCGGACAATACTTGCAGCCATAGGTATAATCATAGGAGTCATCGCGATTTCCTCCATGGGCATACTGGGTAATACCATGAAACTGTCCGTTACCGATTCCTTTGCGGATGTCGGTGACAAGCTCATGATATACCCCGCACCCGGAGAGGAATCAATAACCGAGAAGCAGATCGACCAGATCAGAAAGGTAGCCGGTATTGACGAGATAATCCCTCTCAGATCCCACGGGGAAAGAGTGGAATATAAGAACGAAGAGAGCTTTGCTTCGGTCTACGATATTAAAGAAGAGGGACTGGAGAGCCTTGCCGAGCTTGATGAAGGTCGATATTTCAAATCCGGCTCCACAGATTGTGTTGTCGGTTCAAGTGTGGCTGAAAACCTGGAGATCAGTGTCGGCAGCAAAATAGTGATTGATGATTCCAAACTGAGGGTCGTCGGCATTCTAAAGGAACGGGGACTCGGTTTTGATATCGATACTGACAGCGGGATATTCACTTCTTCCGAGATGTATGAAAAACTCTACCCGGATGAAGACGAAGGGTACAGCTCGACAATAATAACAGTCGATGACATCAATGAACTGGAAACCGTCCAGCAGGACATCGAGGACAGGATCAACAGGAAAGATGAGCTCATAACAGTCTTTGCCACCAATATGATTACCGAAAGTATCGACAGTGTCTTTGACGCAATCTCGCTTTTCCTCATGGGTATCGGTTCAATTTCCCTGCTTGTGGCCGGCGTCAGTATCCTGAATGTTATGCTCATGTCTACCATGGAGCGTACCAAGGAAATAGGAGTCATGAAGGCGGTGGGCGCATCCAGAAAGGATATACTGAAAATGTTCCTGCTGGAAGCACTCTTCCTGGGAGTTGCCGCAAGCCTTATAGGCGGTTTGCTGACCCTTGGAGGCAGTTATATGATAATCTCCTTCATTATGGACGATTCAGCCTACATACTGAAGTTCTCTAACATTATCTATATCCTGGAAGGAGTCTTCTTCGGAGTGGGTACGAGCCTGCTTGGCGGAATGTATCCTGCATGGAAGGCCTCAAGGATGAAACCACTGGATGCGCTCAGGTACGAGTGATTTAATTCAGGTTTTACTTCCCGGATTTATTTTTTTTGACCGGGCTTTCTTCTCTATTATTTTTATAGTCTTCTCATTGGTTAGTTCCCGGATAGCGTCCCTTGCTATCCATCCCGCAGCCTTGCAGTCGATTGAAAGCAGTTCATTCGCGGCTTCAAGAGATTTTGAGTTAAGATACAGATTTCTTTTTCCTATCTGCCGGAGCGCCCAGTTAACAGCTTTTTTAACATAGTTGCGGGCATCACAGGACTCGCGTACAATAAAAGGGAAAAATTGCTCAAATACATCATCGCCTGCTTTTTTATCACTCACCGCCAGGCGGGCCATGAGCACAAAACCCGCCCTCTTCACGAATTCTTCTTCTCTTGAACTCCACTCTTTAGCTTTTTCATATGCAAAAGGAGTTTTCCCAAAAAGGTTCATGCAACACTGATCACATATCTCCCAGTAATCAAATTCCCTTACCCACTCTTCCATCTGTCTTTCTGTAACCATATCAGGCGGACAGATCATGCTGGCAAGGATACGGGTTTCACGGTAATTATTCTCCCATAGAAGAAGAGCCAGATCATAATCCCTGCCTGATTCCTTGGCAAGCCTGCGCAACTCGGGGATGGACACACCAAAGGCCTTCCCGGGAGTTATGCCAAAACCGGCCATTCCCTCTATTGCACCGGGATCGGAAAGTGATTCCAGTCTTTCGATGATCTTATGGTATTTTTCACCTGTAGCATCCATACATATTCCTTAATTCCGGAACAGACATCCTGTAATTTATTCTATATTAAAATTTAAAGAAGTACTCTTCATAAAAATGCATTGCTATAAATACTATCACTGAATAAATTTGATTTAAATTACAGGAGCCTCAAAATGCTTAAACTGCTGAAAATGCGACTTTTTCTTGTTTTCCTGATATCCTTCTTGTTGATGCTTGCTTTTAGCGGTAGCTCACTTGCCCAGGAATGTCCTGAAGATACCGGAATAGGTATCACTGATTTCTATTCTGACATCGAGAGTGGTGACCTGACAGTATATTCCGCAACAGAGCTTGAAGGAATGGAACTTGAACTCTCGCTAGAGCATGAAGGCGAAGTACTTGATGAAAAGACGCTTCCGGTCAGAAGAGTTGCTCCCGGCTCAAACGCAATAAAGGTCTTCGAGTGGGATACGGACACCAGGGATGACGGCAGATACACAGTAGATGTACGGATATTGAAAGATGACTGCGAACTGTACACCAATACTTACTCTTTTGTACATGGCAGGCAGGTCATCCCGAGGGTAACTGTCGATGATCTCATTGCCAATTCCGAGGGTTTCAGCCTTATGATCACTCCTGTACAGCCTGTTCTCGTTGATGTAAACTACATGCTTGTAGACGGCTCTGACGTTATATACATGAACGAGCAGGAGAGAGTTGCCCTGAACACAGTGCCACTGGAGGTAAGTGAACAGTGGAATACACTGCTGGAAAACGGCAGGGAATACAAAGGCCGGGTTAAGGTCAAAATGTACACTCCATCCGATGTCATTGGATCCATGCAGGAATTCACTGCAAAGGATGATGTTTTCATAAGTGATACCTATCAGGATGAAATTGGTGCCAGCGCAACCATAGATGGCATTTCACAGGTTCCCTTCGAAGGTTCGGTAAGATTCACGGTCATGAATAACGATGGTAGTGGAACTATTATTGAGAGCATTGTCCGGGATTCCCCTATACTTCTCAGTGGTGATGACGAAACGGTAGAGGCAATATGGGAAGAAAGACTTCCGGAAGGGACCTACAGGTTGAGCATAGAGGTCATAGGCAATGATGGTGACCTGCTTGATGTCAAAGAAACTATCATTGAAGCCGAAGCACCACGCAATGTGACAAATACTACTAACGAAACTGAGACCACAAATCAAAGTCCCGGTTTCCTCGGGACCCATTCAATTGTTATCATCGTTGCAGCCATTTTTGTTCTCAGGCTGAAGAAAAGGTGGTAGACACCGGATGCGTTACGAGCTCTTCATCGCAATCCGGCATATAGTAGCAAGAAAACGTCAGACTATACTTTCAGTTGCAGCTATCGGGCTGGCCGTAATGATCTTACTTGTTTCACAGGCGTTCATGGCAGGTTTTACCCAGGAACTCTATGACAAGACCGTAGCCAACCTGCCCCATGTAACAGTGTCGCCCCGGGAAGGTGATGACTACATCCACCTCTACCAGAACATTGTCACTAAGATAAACAGCATGGATGAAGTGGTGGCTTCATCTCCATACCTGGTGGGGGAAGCTTCTTTCGAGTTCAGGGACAATACCAATAACGCGGCGCTTAAAGGTGTCATCCCCCCGGAGGAAGAGGCGGTTGCCCACGTTCAACAGGATGTGATCGTGGGAAGCTTTGAAGAGCTTGCATATTCCACAAATACCATCATGATCGGGGACGACCTTGCAGATGATCTCGAAGTTGAGCCAGGGGATTCGGTGGAAGTATCGTTCCCGAATGCAAATACGCTTTCTTTGGAAGTCATAGCGATATTCGATACCGGGACACCAGTGGATGAAAGCCTGACCTATACATCCCTTGAGACGGCCCAGAGATTCTTTGATACGGGCAATGTCATCAACGGCATATCCCTGAGGCTGGTGGACTATAATCAGGATCAACAGGTCGCATCCACTATACAGGCAGAAGGCTACGATGCAAGCGGCTGGACCGAGACCAATCCCGAGATACTGAGAACCATTGCTATTGAAAGCACATCCAACAACATTACACTGGGTTTTATCCTGCTTATTGCATCATTCGGAGTGGTAAGTACGCTTAACATGGTCGTGATGGGTAAAATCAGAGAGATAGGCATCCTCATGGCAATGGGTGCCAATAAATCCAATATAAGAATGATCTTTTTGATGGAAAGTGGCCTGCTGGGACTTGCAGGTGCATTACTTGGCACAGTTGCAGGCATTATTATTGCACTTGCCATAGGCAACTATGAGGTTCCCCAGGGAGCATACGAAGGAACACTGGAAGGCATTTCGTACATACCTGTAATAATAAGACCACTGGACGTGCTCATCATAATAACTGCCGTCTTCCTGCTGAACCTGATTGCAGGGATCTACCCCGCACAGCGTGCAGCCAGTTTTGACCCTGTGACGGCGATATCTGCAAAATGAAAAAGAATATCTTTGCAGGGAGCTACTCAAAACCCCGGGTAGAGACAGGAAAGTCAATACCTTCAAATCTGCATCTTGCTAATTTCTTTTCAAACAACAGATATAGAAAGAACTTGAACATTGCATACAGACGGAAGTAGAGCGAGAACAGAGTTACCGGGAAGGGGCCATCGATATACACTATATGTTTGTCATCACGCAACGAATCGTCAGTAAAACGAACGATACCGTCAAAATGTGATCTTTCAAGAACAGTGCCCTGCTCCATACGAGGACCGACGATGATAACATCTTTTTCCATGCCATCCTCGCTCAGACTGTTTTCCACAAATCCATAATTAAAAAGGACCGGTATCGGGGAAAAGAACTCTATATTGAATCTAGACCCTACCTTGTGATATTTCAGAAAACTGTACTTGGGGGTCTCTACCAGAATTCTCATGTGAGCATATTGGTAAAGATACTACAAAAAAGTAACATAGGAGTGCGAACGGGAAGAAGGGTTGAATGCACAGGTTGGTGACATTGGTTTGTGTGGAGAGGTACTAGAAAACCCGTTCGCAATTATACAAACGACATTATAGGATAAAAATATTTCGTCTCCATACGAACAAAACATACAGAAGAAAAAGTAAGTGAAAAGATACGGATCATATCATTCACTTTCGATAGCTTCAACCGGATCCAGCCGGGCGGCACGCCTTGCAGGATAGACGGCTGCGACTATGTTGATCAGGAAGGAAAAGATGATCGCATAGACAAAGTTAAGCGGATCCAGCTTGAGAGGAAGCGTGGTCAGCCCGTAATACGTCTCACTTGGTATGTCTATGGGGTAAGCTAAAAGCAGAACTGTGCCCAGATATCCGAAAACACATCCCAATAGAACACCCATGGTTCCCAGGATCAATGATTCCAGCAGGAAGATCCTTGTTATATGCCCTCTGGATGTGCCCATGGCCATCAACATACCAATCTCCTTTTTCTTGTCCATTACGACAGTGATAAGGGTGTTCGCAACTCCAAAGCCTGCGATCGCATAGATAAGTCCGTAAAAGACCCATACGATTGCTACCTGAGTGTTGATTAACTCAAGTATCTGACTGTTAGCCTCGATCCAGCTCACTGCATCAAGGCCGGTATCGGATTCTATGGACTGTGCGATTACATCTGCCTGGTAGGGGTCCCTGACCCTTACGTTCATGTTACTGGCAACCCCGCTCTCACCAAAGAAATCCTGTACGGTATCAAAACGTGCATATGCAGTACTTTCATCTGCAGGTGTACCACTGTCAAATATTCCCACTATCCGGAAGGATCTTGGTTCGCTTGTCGGAATAACTGCATCCACATTGTCCCCTACGACAACATCAAGGTCTTCCGCAAGATTGTCACCGATCACAATACCGTTATTAGTTCTTGAGATCTCAAAAAGGTCCCCTGAAACAATGTCATTTTCAATATTCACAACAGCATTCTCTGCCACCGGATCTATACCCAGGAGATCCACGCCTTCAGCGTTATCCCGGTACTGCAATGCAGCCTGTCCCGAAAAAACAGTGGACACTGCCATGACACCTTCAGTGTTTCTGATCACTTCTGAATAATAACCGGAAAAGTGAATGAATTCCTGATCATCTTCCTGGGGACTTATGATGATGTGAGGAGAATTCTCCACAGTTGTAGATATGAGCTCATCTGTAAATCCACTCATAAGGGACATCAGAACAACAATTACACCTATGGCCAGAGCTACGGCGAAAATTGCAAAGAAAGTCAGCCTTTTGCGTGCACTGATATGCCTCAGGGCTATTTGAAGTTCGTACATGATTGTCCCGGAATCTGTAATGATAGTTGGTATGTCCACTTATAATATGTTTCGTATGTGCACTGAAAACAGATAAAGCAGGACTTATCTGCCGGAAATTGCAAGCTCCAGCCCTATAAAGGAGAATATGCCTGCCTTTGCCCAGTTGACATACCTGCCAACCCCCGGTCTCTCCATGATCTTAACACCGATATATCCTGCAAACATTGAAACCATGAAGAACACGACCAGCGCCTGAATCAGGAAGACCATACCAAGAAATATCATCTGGTAGGGAATATTGCCTGCATCCAGGTTCACGAACTGCGGCAAAAAAGCCAGGAAGAACAGAGAGACCTTGGGATTCAGCAAATTCATGAATATTCCCCTCCTGTACAGAAGAGAAAGGTCCTTCTCCCCCTCTACACCGGAAGATATGAAACGGTCATCTTCCTTCAGTGATTTGTATGCAAGGTAGAGCAGATATATTGCACCTGCATACTTCAGAATACTGAAAGCAAGGGCGGAATTATAAAGAATAGCAGATACACCCAGTGCTGCGGCAGTAGTATGGAACAACAATCCTGTGCACAGACCGCCTGCTGTTGCCATGCCAGCCTTTTTTCCGCGTGAGATGCTCTGGGTCAGTACGAAAAGTATATCCGGACCCGGCAGAAGCGTGAGGGCCACGGATGCTGCAATGAAGTACAGGAGCTGTGCGGGTTCTATCAAATACTCACCAGGATTCAGAATCCTGGTCTATGTTAAATAAAAGTTGTGACACAAGTGTTCATTTCGGACATACCGGATATATCATTCAGATGTACAGTACAAAAATGATATAAGCAAGCTTATCTGTATAGAAATTGACCACTGACATAATCATACCGGGATCAAAACCCGACCATAACCAATAGAAGTGTATCTATTCTTAAAGGTTGGATACAGGCCGGATGGTTTCAGTCTAACTGAACTGTTCTTAATCAAGAGGGTGATTTTATCAAAGTAAAGATACCTTACGGAAAAGATTACGTGGATCTGAACGTAGACATAGATCACGAAGTTATTCAACCTAATGAAGTAGAAGTGGAAACCGAATCCGAAATAATTTCCAGAGCACTTGAAAACCCTGTGGAGATGGATTCCCTGAAGGATTTCGTAGCCGGTAGCGACAAACTGTTAATACTTGTGAATGACGCCACCAGACCGACACCTACAGCAAAAGTGCTTCTGGAGATGAGAGACACCCTCAGGGACCATAAGGATGTCAGGTTCCTTGTTGCCACGGGTGCACACAGGGGACCTACAGAAGAGGAATTCAGGTGCATTTTCGGAGAGGTGTACGACGAATTCAGGGACAGGATATTCGTGCACGATGCCCGCAAGGATGAAGACATGGAATTTCTTGGCATCTCAAGCAATGGCACGGAAATGTATCTCAACAAGATGGTGAAAGAAAGCAAGAACATCATTCCCATCGGAAGCGTGGAACCTCACTATTTTGCAGGTTATACCGGAGGGAGAAAATCATTCCTGCCGGGCGTGGCTTCATATAAGACGATCGAGATGAACCACAAGCATGCACTCTCTGACGCTGCACAGCCCCTTGCTGTAAAGGAGAACCCTGTTGCAGAAGACATGGATGATGCTATGAAATTACTTAAGGACCTGAACATCTTCTCCATACAGACCGTACTGACAGCAGATCATGGACTGTATGCAATGATCGCAGGTGACCTTTTCAGGACCTTTGATATTGCAGTTGAGAAGGCAAACGAAGTATTCGGTGCCAGATGCAAAAGGAAAGGCAATATTGTCCTTACGGCAGCTCCCTACCCCATGGATATAGACCTGTACCAGTCCCAGAAAGCGCTTGAAAATGGAAAGCTGGCACTTGAAGAAGGAGGAGTCATCATCCTGGTATCCAAATGCAGGGATGGTGTGGGTGATGATACTTTCCTTGATCTGCTCTGTTCTTCAAAAAGATGTAAAGATGTAATGGACAGGATAGAAGAAGGCTACAAACTGGGGTATCACAAAGCCGCTAAAATGGCACAGATAGGCATCTATGCGGAAATGTGGGCTGTTTCGGATCTTGACGATGATATACTGGAAAAGGCCAAACTCAAACCCTACAAAAATATACAGGAAACCTTTGACAGGGCGGTTGCGGAAATAAGAAATAAGGGGAAAGAACCCTATGCAGTCATCCTGCCACAGGGTAGCCTTACCGTCCCTCTTCTGGATTGAGATTTAAAAAGAAAAAGAAAGATCAGAGCTGCATGTAGCGTGCAACATCTCCCAGGTCTTCCTCGATCCTGAGAAGCTGGTTGTACTTTGCAGTTCTTTCACTTCTTGCAGGTGCTCCTGTCTTAATAAGGTCAGCAGCGATCGCCACGGATATATCAGCGATTGTAGTATCCTCGGTCTCTGCGGAACGGTGGCTTACAACCACACTGTAGCCGTTACGCATTGCCATGTGTGCTGCATCCAGGGCTTCAGAAACGGAACCTATCTGGTTGACCTTGAGAAGGAGTGCATTACCTGCACACATTTCTATACCCTTTGCAAGACGTTCGACGTTGGTCACAAAGAGATCGTCACCTACGATAATGGTCTCCCATGCCTCAGATGTCAGGGCTGCGAAGTCCTCAAAGGATTCCTCATGGAACGGATCTTCTATCAATACTATCGGATAGGTCTCGATGAGATCAAGGTAGTAATCCACAAGTTCTGCAGGCTGGAGCAGTTTTCCGTCTATGGAATAGTTCTCTCCGTCAAAGAACTCGGATGCTGCAGCATCAAGACCAAGGGTGATCTCGGTTTCGCCGTATCCTGCCTCTTCGACCGCCTTGATAAGTGAATCAAGGGCATCACTGGTCATCTCAAGTGGAGGTGCATAACCGCCCTCGTAACCTACATTGGTGGCTGATGCACCGTATTTGTCTTCCAGTACCTTGCCAAGTGCATGATAGGTCTCGGTTCCCATGCGCAGGGCCTCTGTAAAGGATTCGGCACCCTTTGGCTGTATCATGAACTCCTGAATGGACAGCTCGTTACCTGCATGCTTTCCACCATTGAGCACGTTCATTGTGGGAACAGGCAGAGTATACGCATTAACTCCGCCAAGGTACCTGTATAATGGTGTGTTCAGGGAGTCTGCTGCAGCCTTTGCGACTGCCATGGAAACGCCGAGTATTGAATTAGCGCCAAGCTCCATCTTGTTATCCGTGCCGTCAAGGGCAAGCATCAAAGCATCGATCTCACGCTGATTCCTCACATCCATACCCAGAAGTTCGTTCTCGATGATGGTGGTTACGTTATCAACTGCGTCAAGTACACCTTTTCCACCGTAACGTTCTTCCTTGTCGCGCAACTCAAGTGCTTCGTTAGTTCCTGTGGATGCCCCGGAGGGAACACTTGCCCTGCCGAAGCCAGATGCCGTAAGAACATCCACTTCTACTGTAGGATTTCCTCTTGAATCCAGTATCTCTCTTGCCTGAATTTTTTGAATTCTGTATTTATTGTCTTCGCTAATATACGCCATCCTGATCCACCTTTAAATTTATACACCTACTTTGCAATTACCGTATATATTGTTACCGTTCATGATTAAACATGGCGCATGGATAACAGAAGCCATTTATATTCACATAAATTATATAAACTTAAAAGTATTATAGTAGTTAAATGAAATATGCAGAATTAAGTCTTTTAGACGGAAAAGGGTATGAGATCATTGAATTACTGCAGGGATTGGGTGTGCCGCGGACAGAATCCATATGTATAGCCTGTCTGGTCTGCGGAGAGGAATTGACATCACAGGATATCGAAAAAGCATCCGGTCTCAGGCAGCCAGAGGTAAGTATTGCCATGCGCCCCCTCAGGGAGAAGGAATGGATCGAGGAGCGCAATGAGAAAAAGAACAACGATAAGGGCAGGCCACTGAAGTACTACAAGCTTGTAGTACCTTTTGATTATATCGTTGAAACCTTTGAGACTGATTTCCTTAAAAAGAACAGGGAGATCGAAGAAGCTCTTGCACAACTTAAAGATCTAAGCTCAGGTTGCTGAGATCTATCTGCTGCCAAAGATAATCGGTGCGAATCCTCTGCCCTCATCGAATGATCTGATAGCAGATATCCCGGATATTTCCATAATAAAGACCTCCACCACCATAAAGATCTCACTTTTGCCCCGCATGCATCCGACAACAGGAGCTTTGCCCCTGCCTGCTGCGGAGTGAAGATGTATCTTTGGCTTTTCATTTTCTAAGAAGATGTTACCGACGCCTATGACCTCATGAACTTCATCCAGATTTTCCCACTGGATTTCAGGAGGAACTTTACTTTCTTTAGGACCAACAACAAGGTTTGCTTCCCTGACAGCTCCAAGCAGCACGAATACTGCGGACCTTATATCTTCAGTCTTTGCGAGATTCTCAAGTTCGTAAAGCAGGTCATCCCCGTGGTCCATCCTCACGGTAAATACCCTTCCTATTGATCCTTTTTCATATTCCATGGATTCACCATCAATCAACGTCATTATCTTCGTAGACCTTTCCGTCTACAAGCCTGATTATACGATCGGTCTTTTTTGCCATTTTCTCATCATGGGTCACCAGTATAAAGGTCTGGCCTTTATCACGATTGAGCTTTCTTAGCAGCTCGTATATCATATCACTGGATTTCGTATCGAGATTACCGGTTGGCTCGTCCCCGATAACGATACTGGGACCGTTCGCAAGTGCGCGGGCAACGGCGACCCTCTGTGCCTGTCCCCCGGATAACTGATTGGGACGATGGTCCATCCTGTTACCCAGGCCGACATCATCAAGCAGGCCGGATGCTATTTTTTTTGCCTCCTTTTTACTCTTTCCTGCAATCAGAAGCGGCATCATCACGTTCTCTACTGCGGAAAAGTCAGGCAGAAGATGGTGATACTGGAATATAAAACCCAGTATTTCGTTTCGTGCCTGTGAGCGCTCTTTTTCCGACATTTCAGTAATAACACGGCCATCTATGGTTATCTTACCTTCCGAAGGAGTATCCAGTATGCCTATCATATGCAAAAGAGTACTTTTTCCGGAACCCGATGGTCCTATGATAGACAGAAATTCTCCTTTACTGATATCAAGGTCTATACCATCCAGTGCACGTACTTCCACACCATTGGAATATATCTTGGAAAGGTTTCTGATCTCAATAATATTTGACTTGCCGTTCATTTTAAACACAGGGTTTCCAAGATAGATTTGGAGTTACACTATTTCAATGTATGTGATTTTTTTGAACCTGATAGAAAATACCACTTCAAAGCTTATACTCAAAAGTCAGGGATGTTATTAAAAAAAAGATGAGGAAAAAGAGCAGTGATCAGTAAGAAGGATCCATACCGTCTATCTGTGAGAATGCGCGGTCCACTTCCTTCTCGTTACTCACACGTTCCTTTTTCTGCTTCTCATAATTTATCGCATCAACTGCTATCGAATAAAGGTTCTCAAGCTCGGATGCGGATTCTAATGTAAGTACAGTGAGCACCTGAGGGAACTCTTCGTTCCGGACAATGATACCTTTGAAAACATGACCTACTGAGCTGGATAATTTTTCCACCTCGGCGGAGATATCGTCAATGCTCAGATATTTCCTGTCACCTTTGATTATCACCATGGACCTGCTTGCTTCATCATAGACATCCGTTGAAAACAGAAGTCCGGATGGTGACAGAGCCTGCCTGATAGCACTCTTGACCGGCATCTCGGAATCTGCCTCAAAGAAGCCTATGGTCGCAAGTCCCGCACCGCCACTCATAACGGTCTTGAAATCACCAAGGTCTGTGACCATCATCATTTCACTGTCAAGAGCATCCAGCAGGAAGAGAAGACGCCTGGCAATCATATCGTTTATGCCATTATAGGCGGATTCGACATTGCCTCCCATCTGTTTGAGGAACTGGTTGTCGGCAAGTATGATCCCGTCCACACCGCTCTCGCGTATGTCCCTTAGACAGAAAGCGGCATTCTGAAGATAGAGTGTACCTTCCTCCCTGAAGGGAAGAACCACAAGAGCATAGACCGGGAAATCGAATTTTTCCTTGAATTCCTTTATGAGCATGGGACTAAAGGAAGAACCGGTACCTCCTGAAGCTGAGGTCAGCACAAAGGCAACATCGAAGTTACCTCTCTCCTCTATCTGTTTCATGATGTGAGCCTTATTATCCTCAAAGACATGTTTTCCAACATTTCTGTTGGCTCCCACACCATGCAGGTGAGGAATGTGGATCCTGTCCTTTGCCTTTGTGAATTTCATCTCTTTTAAGTCATTGATAGCAGTGTTGATGGCAATGGTCTCTACATTGCTTTTGTATTTTTGCTGGGAGTAGAACTTGGCAAAGCGGCTTTTTTTCCCGAATGCCTCCCTGTTAATGGCATCAAGTATACGGTTTCCGCACTGCCCGTTTCCGATGATGAGTACGTTGAGCAACTAAGTCCTCCTGATCTAAATTAAATATAATTTTTTTTATACAATATATACTTATTCTTTTCCATAATCGGACCTATCAGAACTTATATTGTTTATGCCTGTGATATATCCAGCCCGCTATTGCACCGATCAGAACCAGAGGTACCAGATAAACGTATACAGGTTGTTCGAAAAGGTGATCGTATTTGCCTTTTGTCACATAGATCTGATTCGTCGTCAGTGAGGAGCTGGCTTCCTGAATCTGGGAATCCACTCCGTTGTTGAACAGATAAGAACTCTCAGCGGTCAGTGTATAGGTTCCTTCTTCAGCAGCCTTCATATCGAAAAGTATCTCCTTTTCCTGCTGCACTCCGAAAGATTCCAGGTATATTGTGGGAACACCTGATATTACCTCAATACTTGAATCACCGCCAGTATATTCAATTCCATCCGGGACTATCAGCTTTACAGTTACAGCATTTGCCGGGGCATCACCGGTGTTCTTGATCCTGACAACACCCTGAAGATCGTTATTCCTGTCAACCGTGTATTTGTCGACCTCCATGGAAATATCAAGACTTGCATTCTTTGTTGCAGATGACCCTGTGACCGTAACAGTGGGCCTGTTGGAAGAAGCCTGGGGCATATCCTCATCTATTGAATTGGAATAGATCGCAGTGGTAGGTCCGAACGTATAAGTACCGGCTTCTGTAGCCTTCATTACGTATGTATAGACCAGACGGGTTTCGCCTTCCTGAAGAGATATCTGACCCGAAGGTGATACGAATGTCTGCTCCAGAATGAATTTAGGAGGGATATTGTCTGTAAAAACAACTTTCGTCGCTTTATCATCACCTGTGTTCTTTGCGGATATCTTCACGGTAACAGTATCTCCCACATCAACAGTTGAAGGCTCTACTGTCTTGGTGATCTCAATTACCGGGGTACCGGAGAATTCTGCTTCACTGTGACCTCCGTCCACAACACCAAGTGTTCTGCTGTTGATGAAATCATCATCTGTCACAGTTATCAACAGTTTTGCCTGGGGTATGACACCTGAATACACTGAGATCACGGTCAGCTCTACATCCTCACCTTCTATTTCGAACTCAAACGAACCATCCTCAGAGATCAGTTTATCATACTTGGGGTCCTTGGCGTCTCCTTCATATATCTGTATTATAGCAGATTCCTGACTTGGGAAGACTTCGGCTACATCGATCACGTAATCATTGATCTGATAACCGTCACCCTCTGAGATCGTATCGTTATACAGTACTTTACCGGAGGCACCACCTGCAGACACCAGGATAAAAAACAGAAACAGTGATGCGAGTATGATTGTTTTCCTAAAATTAAGCATATTCCCTCAGGTTTATAGAATATTTATTACCATTATTTGCGTTGTGTGATAAATATGTGGAGTTTAATATAAACCTTATGATTATGAGCAAATTCACATTTGCCATATCATGCATATGTTTTTACAAAGTAGGTTAAGAAGTGAACTCAAGGCTTATGTCCACCCACCGAGCCTGATGTATAATAGATCCCATTGATATTACATCGACACCTGTCTTTGCATATTCTTCAAGGTTCCCGGGGCCTATGCCCCCTGAAACCTCAATTATTATATGTTCGGGTACAGATGCTTTTCTCAGGGCTTCCATGGTTTTTATGACAGTAGCGGGGGCCATATTGTCAAGCATGATAATGTCAGCTCCAAATCCTGCAGCCAGCAGAGCATCATCTGTGGATTCCACCTCCACCTCTATCTTCTGGGTGAAACTTGCTTTTTTCCTTGCGGATTCAATTGCTGATTCAATACCCATCATCTTAACATGATTGTCCTTGATCATGACCGCATCTGAGAGATTGAAACGATGAGGGTCGCCACCGCCTGCGATTACCGCCTTCTTCTCGTACTCACGCAGTCCAGGAGTGGTCTTTCTTGTACATGCGACCTTTGTATCCGAGAACTTCCTGACGGTATCGACACAGCTACGTGTAAGTGTTGCTATACCGCACAGATGCCCCAGGAAATTCAGCACCACGCGCTCAGACCTGAGTATGGATACGGAGCTTCCACGCAGGGAAAATATCCGACTTCCCTTTTTAACAGTGTCACCCTGCTTATATTCGGTTTCAGCAAGTATGCCCAGATAATTGAAGAACTCCATAGCAATATCCAGACCTGCAAGGGTACAGTCCTCCTTCGTGAAAATAACAGCCCGGACTTCCCTGTCAGGAACAAGTGTACAGGAGATATCATTGTATCCAAGATCCTCCCTTAGATAATATTCAACATCAGATCTCAGCATGCTTTCACCTCGCAGTAATTAGCTTCAAGAGATTTATATGCTTTTAATGTATTAAGGAAAACCTACTTAAGCAATCAATATAAGCTGTAATGAAAATGAGAATCGATAGTGCGATTCCGGGAGATCATAATGCTCAGAATAGGAGTGATAGGCTGCGGTACCATTGGAACAAGCATTTGCAGAGCCGTTGATGATGGCATGATCGAAGCCGAGCTGGTTGCCGTTTATGACAGGCATACAGAAGGTGTAGAAAAGCTGAAAAGCTCACTGAAGAACTGCAGACCTGAAACTCTTGAAGTGATGGAGATGTCCAGACAGATTGATCTTCTGGTAGAATGTGCTTCACAGGAAGCCGTCTATGAGATGATACCTGTTGCACTTGCAGCACACTGCGATGTAATGATCATGAGTGTGGGAGCCCTTGCAGATGATAAGCTCCACAGGACCATAGAGAAACTGGCAAAGGACAATAATTGTAAGGTTTACCTGCCTTCAGGTGCCATTGTGGGTCTTGACGGACTCAAATCGGCAGCTGTTGAAGAAATATATTCTGTGACCCTGACAACGCAAAAACCACCGGGAGGACTTGCCGGAGCACCCTTTGTTATCAGAAATGACATAGACCTTGATAAGATAACAGGCAAGACTGTGCTTTTCGAAGGACCCGCGAGTGAAGCTGTAAGCGCTTTCCCTGCAAATGTAAACGTGGCAGCAAGTTTAAGCCTTGCAGGAATTGGTTTTGATAAAACAAAGGTCAGGATAGTTGCAAATCCTGCACTTACCCGCAATATCCACGAAATTACAGTTGAAGGTGCATTCGGAGAATTCACAACAAGGGTCGAGAATATACCTTCTCCCGCAAACCCCAGAAGCAGCTTTCTGGCACCACTTTCTGCGATCGCTACCCTGAAAAAGATTGTGAATCCCTTCCAGATAGGAACGTAAAGCAGGGCACAGATTTTTTCATTCCGGAGAACACTTCATCTAAGAGCAGGAACTGTGAATGATTGCAGGAAAGCACTATCTATCGGTGATCCCATGCAGGACATAAAAAAAACTATAGAGCAAATAAAAGATCTTAAAACCAGGAAAAACGCAGTGATCCTGGCTCACAATTATGAAAGAGGTGAGATACAGGACATTGCCGATTTTACAGGTGATTCACTGGGACTCAGCCAGCAGGCTGTAGATCAGGCTGCGGATATCATAGTGTTCTGCGGAGTTCACTTCATGGCAGAAAGTGCTGCCATACTGAGTCCACACAAGACCGTATTGCTGCCTGAGATCCATGCAGGCTGCCCCATGGCATCCATGGTCACCGCAGAGGCACTGAAAGCCGAGAAGCAAAAATACCCGGATGCTGCCGTTGTCTGTTATGTGAACTCAACAGCAGATGTCAAGTCAGAGAGCGATATCTGCTGCACATCAGCAAATGCAGTTGAAGTGGTAAATTCCCTTGAAGAGGAAGAAGTACTCTTTGTACCGGACAAGAACCTTGCGGACTATGTGGCCAGAAACAGCACTAAAAGAATAATTCCCTGGGAAGGCTATTGCCCGACCCACAACCAGATGCTGGCCAGTGACATCATCAGTGCAAAGCAGGCACATCCCGAAGCTGAAGTACTTGCACACCCAGAATGCCGCAGGGATGTACTTGAAATGGCTGACAGGGTTTTCAGTACTACGGGAATGTTAAACTATGCAAAAGAATCCTCAAAAACTGAGTTCATAATCGCCACGGAAAAAGGTATACTTCACAGGCTGGAGAAGGAGAATCCGGAAAAGCGATTCTATTATGCATCGGAATTTGCAGTATGTCCGGAAATGAAGGCCATTGATCTTGTTACTCTGCTGAATTCTCTGGAACAGATGCAGTATGTCATCACGGTACCCGAGGACATAAGAGTAAAAGCAAAACTTGCACTTGACAGGATGCTTGCGGTAAAAAGAAACAGATAGGCCTTGAAAAAATATGAATGCATATCTCAGGTTGATACGTTCCGGAAACTGCACCATGGCTGCAATAGCAGCAACAATAGGAGTATTAATTGTTTACAATATCCTGATATCCGGAGGTTTTGCAGGCATAGCATTTCCTTTTTTTGAATCAATACTGGTATTTCTCACAGTATTCCTGATAACCGGAGCAGGAAACGCCATCAATGATTATTATGATATTGATATCGACCGGATCAACAAACCTGACAGACCGATACCCTCCGGCAGAATTGGCCTGTCCACAGCTCTTTACTTTTCACTGGCTCTGTTTGCACTTGGCACCTTGTTCGCTTTTATGATCAATCCGGTCTGTGGAATTATTGCACTTATCAATTCACTATTATTGATATACTATGCAAGGACACTTAAGCGCACGGCATTTCTCGGAAATCTGGCTGTGGGTTACCTTACGGGATCTACCTTCCTTTTCGGAGGAGCGGTCTTTTTTGAGAGAGGAGGTCTGGAAGACGTGTTCATTCTCTTCCTGCTTGCCACCCTTGCAACCATTGCCAGGGAGATCGTGAAAGATATAGAAGATATTGATGGCGATATGAGGGACGGTGCACGCACACTCCCAATAGTCATCGGCCCCGGAAAAGCTGCAGATATAGCGGCTCTGATAGGCCTTGTAGCCGTGATCACTAGTCCCCTGCCGTACCTTCAGTCCATAATGAGTGTCAGATACCTGTTCCTGGTAGCTATTGCCGACCTGCTGTTCGCTGTTGCTGTCTACGAGATTCTCGGGAAGAACAATCCGGGAAAATCATCCCGGATGTTCAAACTTGCAATGGCCTTTGCCCTGATATCCTTTATTGCAGGTGCCTGATCAGTAGAGGGGTACCATTCCCCTGGCAAGTTCCATTGTAAACTCACCTATATTCTCCAGTTCCCTGTCTATTACTTCGGTAACTTCGTCCTGTACGGATTCCACGCTACCCTTTTTCATTATGATCTGTGCAGCAGCCACCTTGGGTCGGTCTATAGGAGCGCCGATATCGCTCAAAAGCCAGACATATGCCTCCTCCACATCGGGAACGGCTGTGTATATCCTGTCGGCTATGCGATGCGAGAGAGCATTGTATATCTTACCCACATGGCTCACCGGGTTCTTTCCCGCAGCAGCCTCGCTGCTCACGGGACGGTTCAGAGGGATTATTCCGTTTACCCTGTTACCACGGCCCACCTGTCCGCAATCGGCGTCTTCTGCTGATGTACCTGTGACGGTGGTATATATCCCGTTCATTCCACGACCCGGCATGTCAAGATTGTTAAGCGAGAAAGTCACGTCCATAGAAACCTTGTTTTCCTCCACATAATCGGCTATGAAAGTATTGATAGCGTCTGTGAGGTCTTCCTTCACACGGAAATAGTGCTCCTCAGAATCAAGAAAACGATCGACCACAGGCATTGCCACTGTCAGGTCAAGGTCACTGTCTTTTCTCACACCCATTACCTTGATGTCCTCCCCGGACTCGGGATATTTCTCCTTGAAATCAGGAGAATTCAGGTACTTTTCAGTATCCAGAACCATTTTCTCGGTGAAAGAAAGAGGAGCATAGCCAACAGCTGCGGAAGTATCGTTGGAGCCCAGCATTTTCTCCTTCCTTCTGAAAATATCGGTCAGTTCTGCAGAACCCGGTTTCAGTTCCACCTGGTAGTCCAGGAATTCGGGTTCCACGAATCGCAGGTTCTCATCAAACCACCGGCCTGCGGTATCAACGGCTATACTGTTGACATCGATATCCTTTCCCTCTGCCGAGAACGTGGCGCGGTCCCCGATAACAAGCAACATGGGATGGGTTACCATGCCACCACCAAAGATACCTGTTACTTCACCTGCCACGAGCAGGCATTTATCGATATTATGATGCAGTATTTCCCCGAATTCCTGCAGATATTCCTCAGAGAGTCTTACTGATATGTTGTCCATTACAGCATCACAAATACTGTCAGGATGCCCCATACCTTTCCGTTCCACTATCTCAAGCTGTTGTGCTGCCGCACAGCTTGCCCTGAATTCCTCTACTGTTATGTTTCTCAAAGATATACCCCCATATACCTGCATTTTCCTTGGTTCTACAATTAGTATAACAATGTGATGTTATGAGACTCAAGAATGTTTAAACTTCCGAGTCCTCGATGGGAATGATGTTTGCTTCGGAAGCATGTTCCAGATATTCCCGCAGTATCATAGGGAAGGTGCTTGCCGGAACAAAGCGTACCCCGAGTTCCTCAGCCCATTTCTGAATTCCGAAATCACTTGCAACCACCGCAGCGTCAAGCTCCTTTGCAAGGATGAGAACATCAATATCAGGAGCACTGTCAAGTATGCCATAGCGCATGGCAGAACGATACTTGTTCCTGAACTTACCGATATAACCCCCGATAACCTTCCTTTCGATATCAGCATCTATGTCCTTTTTGTCATTGGCTTTTGTTGTTATGAACAGGCATTCCGTGGAAGAATCCCATATGTTTTCTTCTGCTATTGTCATCCCCTTGTTTATACGTTCACGCATGTAGGACACGTACTCATGGAAGACTTTTGAGGGGATCTGCACGTTATATCTGTCAGGGGCTTTTTTCACGAGCCATGTATCGATCTTTGCGATCACATCCTGATCACAAACATTGTTCTGTGCGAATTCCTGCATTTCAGTATACACCGATGGAAAAGGCACATAACAACTTATACCAAGCTGCAGCCTTGCTGAAGCTATCAGCTCCAGAATCTTACGCATCCCGCCACACATACTTTCAATGCCCATTTTCTCCCTTGCCTGCAGGTCGGTCAATGCGGTGGTATCCAGAACAAAACGCTGTCTTAACATGAGATTCCCCTTATTCGATAACAGTGATTACAAAATCGAATGGTTTTATAGATTAATATATGCACCGGGCTTAAAGTATTTTTGCTAGTTGGCTGACAAACTGGCAAACAATACCAAACAGATCCTGATATTGAGTTAAAAATTAAGTATATAAATGTAACGATTTTAAATTTTCATATCTAGTATATGTATTTTACTGTTCATACTATCTTATAATTACTACTTAAAAGAAAAATATAGTAATTATTAAATATAAAAAATCACTACTAACCTCTGATATAGATTACAATAATTTTATAGTCAAGTTGAATTAGAAGGTATTCGCATGAATTTACAAAACTTAAATATCAAAAATAAATTACTTATATATATTGTGGTTAGTATCACTTTGCTGATGGCCATAAGCACGTATGTGATTGTCGACAAAGTGACCGAGCAAGAAATTGAATCAGCAAAGGTCCAGACCGAAAGCATGGCCCAGAGTTATGCCTACAAATATGACGGTGATATATATTCGAACAAACTGCTTGCAGAAACCCTGGCAGGCACCATGGAGAATTACGAAAGCAGTGATCGGGAAGAAGTGAATGCAATACTTAAGAGCACACTTGAAGAGAATCCCGGTTTGCTGGGTACCTATGTGGCGTATGAGACCAATGCCTTTGATGGTAATGATGCGGATTTTGTAAACACGGAAGGACATGACAGCACAGGAAGATTCATACCCTACTGGAGCAAGATCGATGGATCCGTAGCCCTTGATCCTCTTGCAGGATATGAGACAGATGATTATTACCAGTTGCCCAAATCCCTGAAAGATGATGTTATACTGGAGCCTTTCATGTATGACGGTACCATGATGATCAGTTATGTATCACCAATAATGAAGGACAATCGCTTTGTGGGAATAGCGGGAGTGGATGTAGCTCTTGATTATATAGACGATGAAGTGTCCCGAATAACAGTATTTGATACAGGTTATGCATTCATGGTAAGTAATTCCGGCGTTTTCATGTCTCATCCTACTGAAAAAGAATGGATAGGAACAAAATCCCTCTCCGAATTCAATAATCCGAAAATGGACCAAATGGCAGAGGATATAAGAAACGGAGCAGGAGGACGTATAGAAGGAGTTACTGATCCTACAACCGGCAAGACGGTGAACATGGTATACCAGCCTGTGGAAACTTCCGATTTCGGTTTTGTCCTTATGGTCCCTGAAGAAGAGATAGTTGCCGGAGCAGTGGCCCTGAGAAACCAGCTTATAGCAATATCAGCCGTCGGTATTATTGCCATGGCAGGAATTGCTTTTATTATAGCAAGATCGATAACAAAACCAATCAACGATATTGTTTCGGATTTCAAACAGATATCAGAGGATATGCTCAACGGAAGACTCGATACGAGGGCAGATACCAATGTGGGAATTGATTTTGAAGCTATCCCGAGAGGCCTGAACGAGATCATGAGAACGCTTACAGAAATCATAAGCTCGGTGAGTACAAATGCCCGGAACGTAGCGGTAACCTCTGAAGAGATGTCCGCATCAATCGAGCAGATCACAGCTGCTACTAACCAGATATCCCAGACTGTGGGCGATATTTCCGAAGGATCCCATAACCAGTCCTATAAGACCGAGGAAGTCGCAAGGGCAATGACCGACATGACCAATAATGTCCAGGAAATTGCCAGCAATGCTCAAAAGGCAGCAGAATCAGCAACTTCAACAAGTGATTTTATCAAAAATGTTGGTCATCAGTCTGAAAACATGCTGACCCAGATGAATGCGATCAGGCAATCAACAGGCAGTTCGGCAGTTGCGATCAGGGAACTTGATGCCAAATCAAAGCAGATCGAAGAAATTGTCAACCTGATTACCAACATTGCAGACCAGACAAATCTGCTTGCACTCAACGCCGCAATTGAGGCTGCAAGGGCGGGAGAGCATGGGAAAGGTTTTGCTGTAGTCGCAGATGAGGTCAGAAAACTTGCAGAGGATTCCGGCAATGCAGCAAGCCAGATCGCTGAACTTATCCTTGAGATCCAGTCCAGCACAGGCATAGCAGTAGATTCCATGGAAGAAGGCACTAAAACCGTAGAATCCGGTGCAAATGCCCTGAAAGAAACTGTTGAAGCCGTCCTTAGTATTGTAGAGGAGAGCAGTAAAGTGGCCATTATGGCACAGAACATAGCAGCCGCTGCACAGGAACAATCCGCATCAATCGAGGAGATCACAGCATCCGTGGATGAGGTAGCTTCTATCTCCCAGAATGCTGCTTCCGGAACTGAGGAAACATCCGCAGCCGTGGAACAACAAAGCGCCTCCATGCAGGAGCTTGCCACAAATTCCCAGGAACTTGCCGGTATGGCAGCAGCCATGCAGGAAATGGTAGAGAAGTTCGTGCTCTCACAGGAGGAACTGGACATCCAGCCGGATATGCTTCCGGAGCCAAAGAACATGAAAGGACTTTGAAAAGTCCTTTTTTCTTTTTTAAAAATCACTGATAGCCTGTACCTGCATCCAGATCAGGCATTTTTTCCTCATCGTTTGCCGCATATCTTGCAAACGCCTCGGATGCCTGCTCATAGAAGCTCATGGCCGAGCGGGAAGTTGTAGGTTTAACACGTTTTATGGCCTTGAGGAAATGTTCTGAGCTTATTTTTATGTCTGCCAGCCTGGACTTGATCTCTTCCCGGCTGATCCCGGGCGTGATAAGCTCACGCAGTGCCAGCATGGAGGCCTCACGGCAGATCGCCTCGATATCAGCACCCACATAGCCGTCTGTCATATCCGAAAGCTCATGGACATCCACATCATCTGCAAGCGGCTTATCCTTAAGGTGTATGCCAAAAATAATCTCCCTTCCCTTCTTGTCAGGTGCACTTACATAGATCAGCCTGTCAAAGCGACCCGGACGCAGCAGGGCGGGGCCCACGATGTCCGGCCTGTTGGTAGCTGCCACTATGACCACGTCCTTAAGCTCTTCCACACCATCGATCTCGGTGAGGATCTGGCTTACCACCCGTTCGCTTGCATGGGCATCGGTGCTTGAGCCACGCTCAGATGCCATGGCATCGATCTCATCAAAGAATATCACAGTGGGAGCTGCCTGCTTTGCCTTGCGGAAGGTCTCACGCACCGCACGTTCGGACTCCCCGATATACTTGCTGAGCAGCTCGGGACCCTTGATACTGATAAAATTAGCTTCACTTTCGGTTGCCACTGCCTTTGCAAGCATGGTCTTACCCGTACCAGGCGGACCAAAGAGCATGATACCTCTTGGTGGTCTTGTACGCACGGCATCAAATATCTCCGGGAACTTCAGCGGCCATTCCACGGACTCTGCCAGCTCCTGCTTGGCATTGTCCAGCCCGCCTATATCTTCCCATTTTACAGACGGTACTTCTACGAACACCTCACGCATTGCTGAAGGCTCGATGTTCTTAAGTGCCTCATCGAAGTCCTTCCTTGTGACTATGAGCTTTTCCATGAACTCCGGTGGAATCTCATCCTCCACATCATCGATCTTAAGATCCGGGAGCAAACGCCTGAGAGCATGCATTGCTGCTTCCTTACACAGGGAAGATACGTCAGCACCCACAAAACCATGGGTCATCCCCGCAACTTCCTCGAGGTCAATATCATCCTCCAGTGGCATGCCACGAGTATGCACAAAGAGAATCTGCAGCCTGCCATCCGCATCAGGTATGCCGACCTCAATTTCCCTGTCGAACCTGCCGCCCCTGCGCAGAGCCTCATCTATGGAATTGGGGCGGTTGGTAGCGGCTATCACGATAACCTTGCCTCTGGAGGTAAGCCCGTCCATAAGAGAAAGTAATTGTGCGACCACCCTGCGTTCCATCTCACCCACGACCTCGTCACGTTTGGGGGCTATGGAGTCGATCTCATCGATAAACACGATGGAAGGAGCGTTCTTTTCGGCTTCCTCGAATATCTCCCTGAGTTTCTGCTCGCTTTCCCCATAGTACTTTGACACGATCTCAGGGCCGCTTACCGATACAAAATTGGCATCTGTCTCGCTTGCAACCGCCCTTGCGATCATGGTCTTACCCGTCCCAGGAGGACCGAAGAGCAGAACACCTTTTGGCGGATCGATGGAAAGCTTCTCGAACAGTTCCGGGTGCTTGAGAGGCAGCTCGATCATCTCTCTCACAAGCCCTAGCTCACGTTTGAGACCACCTATATCCTCATAGGTGATCTGCCCCGCAACACCTTCCTGCACCACAGTATTTTCCCTGAGCTGTATCTGGGTGTTCCTGCTGACTATCACGGGACCGGATGGCTTTGTTGTCATTACTACGAAAGAAATGGGATTATTGACCGTCTCAACCCTGATGGTCTGTCCTTTTGTAATGGGACGACCCTCGAGTATCCTGAGAATAAAACGTGCGCCTCCGACAAGATGGGTCTCCCTTGTGGGTGCCAGGACAACCCTGTCAGCCTCGTTTACCGAAACCTTTCTGACAGTTACCCAGTCATCTATACCCACCCTGGCATTGGTCCTGAGATTTCCGTCTATCCTGACTATCTTCTTACCTGCATCGTCCAGGTAGCCGGGCCAGACAATTGCATAACACTTCTCCTTGTTCCCGATCTCAACGATATCGCCGCTGATAACCCCTATGCTCTGCATGAGGTCCTTATCGAGCCTCGCAATGCCCCTGCCGACATCACGCGGATATGCCTGTCCCACATTGACGGTAATCTCTTCGGTCAAATTGAATCACCACGGTAGAAGTATAAAGCATCTGCTAAAATATTAATGGTCAGGCGGGATTAAAAAATATACCGGAAAATAAAAGGCGAGATGAGAACAGCTCACATCTCATTTTTCAGCTTGACAACCAGTTCTTCCTGAATGCAGGAAGTCCTGTCGCCTCCGCATACCATGCCGCGCACACCGATAATATCGGGATTGATGCGTCTGAGCACCGGAAGGTCCTCGAACTTCAGCGTGCCTGCAAGTGCGGATTCAAGGCCCTGCTCACGGATGGCACCTGTGAAACGGGTGAGCTCATCTTCGTCCATGAACTCAAAGGTTGAGCGACCGTCCTTGATACCGGTATCGACCATTACAACATCCACGCCTGCCTGTGCACCTATTGCCGGAAGCAGGTGCAGGGAGATAGAATTGATCCTCTTGTAATCGGAATAGCCTGATACAACAACTTTCTTATCGGGATCCAGATCCTTGACCGACTTTGTTATATTGGTCAGCATCTCAAGTGCCTGTTCCTCTGTCTGCACATCATAGAGACCAACCTTGATGTAGTGCGCACCGGCAACGGCAGCACCCAGGGCCGCAAGGGATGCGGTACCCGGCTTAAAGTTGAAGTCCCCGATGGTCGCACTGATGGGTTTGCGGGAATCAATAGCGTCCTTCACAGACTTAATAACCCAGGGAAAATTGGCACCCAGTGAGCCTTCTTTGGGGTTTTTAACATCAATAATGTCAGCACCACCTTGGTGTGCTGCGATTGCCTCTTCAGGGCTAATGGGACTGACGAGTAATTTCATTGTATAACCTCTTTTTTATAGCATGACATATGTATGAATTAAATATGTTTCGTATCCTCTTAGTTCTTGATATTTTTAACAGGACAGTTGTGCACGCACAGGGTGGAAACAGGCATGAATATAAGGCCATCCACTTTTCCAGCCGCATATGCAACAGTTCGGATCCTATTAAGGTAGTTGAAACTATAAAACCCCGTGAAGTATACATTGCCGATCTTAACCTGCTTGAGGATATCGGCAAGAGGGAAAAGAACTTCGAAGTCATGGAAGACATCGCCAAAAAATCCAGGACCATGGTGGACCCCGGGATCAGCTCACCGTCAGAAACGGATGACATCCTGGAGATCGTGCAGACAGTGGTACTTGGAACCGAAACAGCCTCACTTGAAACTATCAGGGAAGTAGCCGCCGCACATCCCGGACGCGTGGTGGTAAGCATTGATAAGAAAAATGGAAAGATACTCAGCAGCGACCCTGATATGCCGGACGATCCCTTTGAGATCGTGAGGATACTCAATGATCTTGATCTGCAGGATATAATAATACTTGACCTTGACAGGGTCGGTACGTCAAGTGGTGTGGATTCACAATTCTTAAGTAAAATAGTTTCCATCTCAGACCACAATGTGCTTCTTGGCGGGGGAGTCCGCAATAAAGAGGATATTGAGACACTCGAGCGGATCGGTATTAAAGGAGCCCTTGTGGCAACAGCACTTCATAACGGATCCATCCCCCCGGAAATGGTACAATAGATTTACTGATAATCCTGTTATCACGGTGTAAATATGGCAGATAAAGAAGATAATATAGAAGTAGGCGAAGGTTACGCAGAGATAAAGATGGGAGCAGGCTGGTACCTGACAGTAAGCCTTGCCTCAAGCGAGAGATACGAGAACGAATACATAGAGATCGCAAAGGAGAGGGGCGGACAGAAAAAAGGACGCTTTAACCTGAATCCAAAATACGCACGTTCACTTGGCGAGGCACTTATCCAGTTTGCCGATAAGAACGAACTCTGAGTTGATACGGGTTACAGGCAGCTTTTGCTGAATGTGACCCAGAAAACACTACCTTTTCCTTCAGGGTTGTCCTCAACCCCGTAACTTCCACCATGAAGTTCCATAATACGCTTAACGATTGCAAGTCCCAGACCAGTGCCCTTGACACCCTTTTTATCGAGACGCTTAAAACGATCGAAGACAAATAACTTATCCTCATCCAGGATACCGTCCCCCTGATCGCTAATGGTGACTTTGCATGTATTGTCATTATCATGAAAAGCAATATCTATCCTTTCGCCTTCCGGACCGTACTTGATGGCATTGGACAGCAGGTTAGCAAAAACCTCACTCACCAGAGGATTTACGGCATAGACACAGGGCCCTTCTGAAAACAGATTAACATCTATATTTTTGTCTGCAAGAGCCTGCCCGAAGTCCCTGACAACTTCTTCAAAGACAGCAACAAGATCTTCGTCGAAATAATCGATCTCATCAATAGAATTCAGTTTCTCATATTTGGAAGCATTCTCAATAAGCTCGATGAGTCTTTTATTACTGTCCTGTATCATCTTTAAGAGATGAAGCTTGTTCTCGTCATCCTCCATCTCCTCCAGTATTTCCGTATAGCCCTTGATGGTTCCTGCAGGATTTAAGAGGTCATGGCGAATAATATCAGAGAAAAGGTCCTTGAGACGATTAAGCTGTTCGAGCTCCTGAGTATGTTTTTTAAGTTCCCTCTCATTTTTCTTGCTCTCTGTTACATCCATAACCGTGAAGCTGATGGCTTTTGAAGGATTTTCCGGATAGATCGGGGTGGCACTGATCTCAACATCTATTATCCTGCCATCCTTCCTCTTTGCCTGTGTATCTATAGTTCCCACGCCGTTTTCTTTTATCCCCGATTTCAGGACAGCTTCCACATCGCTGTAGGTATCATCTATGTCGAAAAGAGAACGTATGCTCCGGCCTGTGAGCTCCTCCCCTGAGTAACCGAGTATCTCGGAACACCTGTCATTAATATCTTCGAACTTTCCGTCTTTTATTACTCCGATCCCCACAGGTGCCGATCGGAGTATACTTTCGATCCTTGCTCTGTTCTCATTGAGTTCCAGTTCTCTCATTTTTCTTTTCGTAACAGGTATAACTACCTGCATTGCGGCGGTAATGTTCCCATCACTATCCTTTATTGGTGTTGCAATAATCTCCGACCACATTGGATTACCATTCCTGTCGAAGCCTTGCTGTTCTCTTACAACCCTGTCCAGTCCCTTATCAAAAACTTCCCTCACGGCACACCCATCACAAACTTTTGACCTTTTGTTGTAAGCCCCATAGCATAACTTGTTCTCGACATCCCCGAATATATCCCTGAGCACATCGTTGGCCCATATGGTACGGAAATCACGCGAGATTACCGCAAGACCAAGTCCCATGCCGGAACTTATTCTCTCGAGGCGATCACGTTCGTCTTTCAGGGAGAGCTCTGCCTTTTTCCTGTCAGTTTTGTCAATCACAATACCATCATATATGAAAGAGCTGTCATCTTTCTTTTTAAGCAGGGATATCTCGTTTACCCAGAAGCTATCCCCTGACCTGTTCAAAAGCCTGTAATCATCAGAAAAGTAGACCCTGTCGGTCGTCTCAAAAGACTCAAAATCCGCAAGCAGCATTTTCCTGTCTTCCGGATGTACGATGTCAATATACTTTATAGTCCCCGATTCCAGCTCTTCTTTTGTATAACCGACCTGAGATATGTTATCGGATACGAAAAGCACAGGTCTTCCCTTTTCAGCAGACCACCTGAAAATGACAACAGGAATATCCTTTTCAACAGATACCTCTTTACTGGCACCTGATATCTCATCCAGTAAACCTTTTTCCCTGAAACCTTCTTCACAGATCTCCCCCACATAGCACACCATACCATCATAGAATCCCGAGTCATCAACTACCGGAAAAAATGTCACCGAACTCAAATTCAGCTCCTTTCCCCGATCTGAAAAGGGAATATTCTCCTCTGCGACCGTCTCAAGGGAAGATTTTGCTTCCTGGAAAAGTTCTTTGAGCTCATTCTCCCAGACAGGAAAGTGTTCGGAAAATACATGATCCAGGCCCCCTCCTATAATATCATCTGCCGAGACTTCGCAGATCGACTCCATTGACCTGTTAAAGACTGTAAAGCTGTCATTTTTATCTACAACAAATATCCCTATCGGGGAATTCTGTACAATATATGAATCAATCATCAATTACCCACGCCCAAATATATTCCGGACCCGACCCGGAACAATCAATACAGATTGAAATTGCGTATAACTATAATTAGGCATAATATATTGATCATATATTAAGAATCTTTTTATACATAAAAATAAGAAGATGCTTATAATAATAGATGGTAATAGACTTCATGTCAGCGCTTCAAAAAAGAATGTATTATATCAATAAGCTCTGCTTCGGTCTCATCTATACTCTTCCCCGCATCAATTATAACAAATGAATCAGGGTTTTCTTTCGCAAGCCTCAGATAGTTAGCACGCACACCTTCCAGAAAACCTATCTTCTCGAATTTGGTCTTGTCCCCTCTGCTGCCACATCTTGCAACCGCTGTCCCGGGATCTACGTCGAAGAGTATCGTAAGATCAGGTTCTATTGTCCAGTCCCTGTGTAAATTGCGTACCCAGTCCAGCGGGTCATCAAATCTGTCGGCAAGTGTCATCCCCTGGTATGCATAGCGACTTGCTGAGTAGCGATCGGATATGACATGCCTGCCACTGTCCAGTGACGGCCTGATCAGTTTTGATATATGCTCCGCATGGTCAGCGGCGAAAAGCATAAGCTCTGCCAGATGGTCCGTGTCCGAATGAATTGCACGATCAACAGCCTCGCCTATCCAGCTTCCGGTGGGTTCCCTTGTAAAGACAAAATCGGAAAATTCGGGATTTGAAGCCAGACGACCTGCAACCGTGGATTTACCTGAACCGTCGATACCTTCCAGAGTTATGAGTTTTCCCTTTGATGACATGCAGTACTAAAAAAGAGAATATTATATTTAGCCTATGTGTATAAATGTAATATTAAAGATTTGAAATTAAAGGCGCGAAACGTTCTCAGAACTGCACTGGAAACATCTTATAGGGAATTGTTCCGGGTTTTCCTCAAAAGTATGTTCGCAAACATTACACCTGAAGTATACTTTATACATATTGCACTGATCCATACTATTCTCCTCAAATAAAATACAATTTATTAATATAAAAATCCTGCCAAGGCATATTTAAATAAACAGAACAATCCCTCCCGGGGAAAAGATCTTCATGAGCACAATCGGAGTCATTACAAGAGGAAAGTACGGTAAAAGGCTTATCGAAACAATTCTTTCAAAAACAGAACTTGATGTTGTTTCCGCAGCTCTTCCTGAACAGCTTCCTGAGTTTATCGACGAACCCGAAGAATTTCTTGAGAACATAGACCTGGATGAGTCCGTATTCAAATCCGATATTCTGATAAGCTATTCCCTGCATCCTGACGTTACCGCTGGTATCGCGCACCTGGCAGGAAAGGCAGGTGTAAAATCACTTATTGTTCCGGGAGGAGCCGCAAAGGCTCCTGTGCATGAGCTTGAGCAGATAGCAAAAAAGTACGGAATGCATATCGAGATTGAGGAGATCTGCTGTACGCTCTCTGACAATCCAGCCATTTCGGATTTCACCTCAAAGCTTGCAAGACCCGAACTTGAAGTTAAGACTGAGAACGGCAGGATATCCGCCGTTAATGTCATAAGAGGTGCACCATGCGGAAGCACCTGGCATATGGCTGAAAAACTGATAGGTACAAAGGTTGAGGAAGCTCCCTCAAAGGCGGGACTGCTGATCCAGCAGTATCCCTGCAGGGCTGTAAGAGGTATTCAGGGCGGGATCCACAGGTCTGCCGATATACACAAAGAGACCATTGAAAAAGCTCTTGAGCTACAAAAGACTAAAAAATCCTGAAAGACAATAGTTCATCGGGAATGGTTGCAATGAATAATTTTGAGGTCGCTGCATTCTTCAAAAAAATGGCCTCATTACTGGAGTTCAGGGGAGAGAATCCCTTCAGGATAAAAGCCTACGAAAAAGCTGCAAGGAATATCAAATCACTTGATGAGGAACTCAGTGCCTATTATGACCAAAAAGGCCGTGTCCCGAAAATACCCGGCGTGGGACAGGCAACTAAAGAAAAGGTAGCCGAAATACTGGATACAGGCACCTTCAGAGAATACGAAGAAACTGTGGCAGATATCCCTCCGGGCATACTTGATATTCTGGACATCCCCGGTATCGGTCCGAAAACTGCAAAGCTGTTCTATGAAAGACTTGATGTCACATCCGTTGATGATCTTGTGAAAGCTGCAGAGCAACACCGCATCCGCAGACTGCCACGTATGGGACCCGGCAAAGAAGAAAATATCCTGCGATCCGTGCAACGCTATCTTGAAAACAGTGAAAGGAAAAGAACACCACTTGCAACCGCAGTCCCCATTGTGGAGCTGATCAGAGAAGAGCTGAATGCATGCCCCTGTATTAAAGAGCTTATTGACGCAGGAAGTCTCAGAAGAAGAAAGGACACGTTGGGAGATATCAACCTGCTTGCACTCTCTGATAATCCTGAAGAAACGCTTGACTGTTTTGCAAACCTGAGTGATATAACAGAAGTGATCGATAAGAATAATGATTTCTGCTCTGTTGTTTACAGGGGAGAAGTAAGGATCGACCTGCGTATAGTACCGGAGGAATCATTTGGTTCATTCCTGCAATATTACACAGGCTCGAAGAAACATAACAGACACCTCCAGTACCTTGCACTCCAGAGAGGCTACATTCTGAATGAATACGGTTTCACCAATACAGAAGCAGATGACACTATCAGATGTGAGGAGGAAAAACAGGTATACGATTTTCTGGGAATTGATTATCCTGTACCGGAACTTCGGGAGGACAGAGGAGAGATCGAGGCAGGCATGCAAAACAGGCTGCCTGAACTTATAGAGATAGGAGACATTAAAGGAGATCTTCATGTCCACTCAACCTGGAGCGATGGGAAAAATACTATTGAAGAGCTTGCCCTGGATGCCCGTGAGAGAGGATACGAATATATTGCAATTACAGACCATTCTCCATCCACGGCAATAGCCAACGGACTCTCCGATAAGAGACTCATGGAGCATGCAAGAGAGGTTGAGAAGGCCGATGAGAATATAGATGGTATAAGAATCCTTTCCGGTACGGAATGTGATATCAGATCCAACGGTAAACTTGATTACAGCAACCGCTTGCTTGAAAATCTCGATATTGTCATAGCCGCCGTGCATGCAGGTCTCGAGCAGCAGGAAAAAACAATGACAAAGCGCATGGTTGCGGCCCTTGAGGACGAACACGTGGATATTCTTGCCCATCCCACAGGCAGGAAGTTCGGGAAAAGGGGAGCCTATGATTTTGACCTGGAAAAAGTGTTCCAGACTGCCCTTGATAATGATAAGATACTTGAGATTAATTCATCCCCAAAGCGCCTTGACCTGAACGATACCCATGCAAGAATAGCAAAGGAAATGGGAATCAAAGTGGCTATCAACACTGACACGCACAGGCTTGATAACTTTAATAATATCAGATATGGGGTGGATGTGGCACGTCGCGCATGGCTTGAACCCAAAGATGTTGTGAATACCAGGAAACTGAAAGATATAGAATCCCTGCTTGGCATTTAGTTAAATATTTTTTTGCCCGTCTGATGGCGTTATCAACGCTTGAAAGGAAAATCAAAAAGTTTAAATTTACATCGTAGCAAATTAGTATTAACAAATACTGAGAGGTTGAGACCTAAAAGATAGCCAGTATTATTTATTGCTAGTATTTTTCTGTAAGTGGTCGAACATTTGTTCCCTTGTGATTCATGAGAGGTGCAATTGTGAAAAATTCCAGATCTAACAGACATGAGAGAATATTAAGAAATCACGAGATCGAGTTCCAGAAAGAAATGAAAAGACAGGAAAAGAGGAACAGGTTCTGATATAGATAACAGGATTTTTCTTAAGGTTTCTAAATAAAATGGCAGGACCTACCTGCCTTTGATCTCTTTACCATCACTTATTCTGTAACTTCATCCTCTGTCCGAGTATACATTTTCCTCCCCTGTGGCCACCAAGCGGATTGAACGTGGTACCAAGGGAATTCATGCACCTTGCCATGACAGCAGCGCCACGGGCAAGACCGTCGTCAACAAAAACCACATTCTCCTCGATGTTGCTGTTGATGCCCAGTTCGTGCAGGTATTTCAGGATCAGTTTTGGCTTATTACCCGTTATCCCGGCCCTCCCGGTAACACCTATGGCAGTATCCTCAAATACCAGACCCTCATCCTGTGCTACCTTTACAAGACGCTGCACAACCTTTGCCATGACCTCATCGATAACTGCAAAGAGTAATTTCAGGTCATGTTTCTCATAGATCTCGGCTCCGATCTCGGATAGTTTGTTCATGTCAGAGCCATTGTCTCCCACATCACAGCCGATAAGCACAACACCGATCTCATCTGCAGCTTCAGAGTTGACAGGAACACTACCGTATCTTTTGCGACCTCTGGGAACTTTTTCGATCAGGATGTATTCGTTTATACGGTCAGCATATTCCCTGATGGTCTTACCCTTTAGCATGAGTGTCAGGGAGCCAAGTGATACATTATCAGACACATCAAGTGCAGTACCCTTCTTTGAATCAACCAGGGCGGTCCCCTGTATGATCGCATCGGGAATTGCTCCGGCATAACCACAGAAGTTTCCTATAGTCTTTGCGTAAGGGAGTTCCGGGCCTATTACCCTGCCATCCAGGGTCGTACCGAAGTCCATTGAGATACAGGGATTACGGAAATCCACATCAACCCATTTGGCACCTTCCTTGATACCGGCTGTTGCAAGCTCTCCTTCCATCTCATTGGCAACGATCTCCACACCAGTGGCGCCTGTAGGTGGTGTTACACTTGCCACGGCGCCATCGAAGACGACATTTTCAAGTTTGCTGTGTTTGCGGAACTTTGCAGGGATATTGGCGAGTGCCATAGGAGGAGTCATGCGGTTTGGAGGCACACCAGCCATAAGACATCCTTCTGCCAGCGCCTTTATGAACTCACCCACCTCATCCGGAGTATCAAAACCCGCAACAACTCCGGTGGAGCGGACAACAAAGTGTATGTCTTCCTTGATATCAAGATTTGCCTTTTTGACTGCGCCTATCAGCGTATCCCTTACAAGTTCGGCCACCGATTGTCTTGTAAGCTCAACACCTGTGAGCGTCCTGCCGAATACTTCTTCTCCTTCCTTGGGCGGACGAACATCCCTGGTCATGCTGACGGTCTTTGTTACGAGTCTTGTTTTTCCGTCCTCCAGATTCGTGGCGGTCAGAATACATTTGGTGGTGGTGTTACCTACTTCCACAGAAGCGACTATGAAATAAGCTTTTGATTTAAGATCCAATAAACGGACGGACGGACTTTCTGCAATCCTGGGTTTCATATCTGAGCCTCACATGTAGGGTTGAAGTTTCTCCATTATACTCTGTTTCGGAACCGCACCTATTATCTGGTCAACAAGTTTTCCTTCCCTGAACACAAGCATCGCAGGTATGCTGGTTATTCCGAACTTTACAGCAGTCATTTTGTTCTCATCCACATTTAGTTTGCCAAAAACAACCTTACCCTGAAGTTCTGAGGCAAGTTCATCGATCACAGGTGAGAGCATACGACACGGACCACACCACTGTGCCCAGCAGTCCACAACCACAAGCGGGTATTTAGATACGGACTGATCGAGATCATTGTCTGTCAGTGTTATAGGGGATGCAGGGAACTGACGGCCCTGAAGGGATTTTTGTAACTCTTCCATTTTCCGTTGTCTGATAGATTCTAATTCGTCCATGATGGTCACCGTGTGAAAACAATATAAACTGCAGCAACAGATATTTCTTATGTGACTGTGGTCTGATAAATACCTGATGGGATATTTTCAGGAATGTTCATGCTTACATTTTACATTCAATACATTTAAGTTTTTGCATGGTTTTTCATTAATCATACACTACCGATATGTAGAACTTTATTTATACGAGAAAATGAAAATATCAGTAGGGAAATTTGTCTCAAAATAATAATTACTAATATAATAGATACATGATAAATATAAAGTGCTTTAAAAAGTGATATTATGTCAGGCAAAAAACAAAAACCGGACCCACCAGCCGACAGGACAATCTTTGACCAGAAATGTATCACCTGTGGCACATGGATGCAAAGGACAGTGAATTCAAGCAGGACCGGGGCAAAGACCTTTTCCTATTCCTGTCCCGAATGTGGACTTTCCTATACAGTGGATGAATAAGATGCAGAGCTGGTCGGTTGCACAACTTCAGGAGACGGACCCCTATGAGTTCGAGAAGCTCCTTGCACAGCTTTTCAGAAACATGGGATATCTCGTAGAGGAAACCCAGCTATCGCGGGACAGAGGAATAGACCTTATCATAAGAATCGATCACTTCGGACTCACCCATACATGGATAGTACAGGCCAAAAGATATACGGACTCCGTGGGTGTAAAGGCAATCCGGGAATACAGCAGCCTGAGACACCGTGATCGAGTAGACGGTGTAATCATTGTCACGACATCACATTTTACAAAGGAAGCGCAGGAAGAAGCTGCAGAGCACAATGTAAAGCTCATCGACGGCAACCTGCTTGCCGGAATGCTGAACCATTACCTGCCATCAGGAAATACTGCCGATCAATCTGCCGGAGTTCCGGGAGAGGATGACAGGAAGCCGGAAAGCTCAACTGTTCTGCGGATAGGAGAGGAAATAATTTCCAGAGAAATTGTGAGCCTTGAAAAAGAAAGATATACAATGGTTATCAGCAACAAGAACATTTTTTTCAAAAAAGAGACAAACGGCCTGTTGTCTAAAAAGGAAAGTGTCGAGCTCCGCATCCTGTTGAAAGACCTGATAGGTATCCACGTTGAAAAACAACATCTATTCCTTATAGCAGGCCGAAAGGACCTGACAGTGTACCCGCTATCGGGTAAAAGTAAAGATAAGATAGCCGAAATTCTCGAGAACCTGAGACCGGAATATATCAGGGGAGAACATCTTATCCTGTCATCCAGGAAGAGCTCTTCCATGACGATCCTGACAAACAAAAGACTGGTGCTGCTTGAGATAGGGGATAGCATTACAAAAGAGATTATGCTCTCAAAGATCGTAGAAATGGAAGTTGAGGGAGGTTTCCTTAAAAGAGACAGACTGATGATCTCTGAATCTTCAGCTGGTATGAACAAACATTACCTTGAAGTTGATGATATCCACAGATGGAAAGAAGAGATCGAACAGAATGTGAAGGTGAATTGAGGTTTTCACCCGTCGGCTAAAAACATTAATTGCAAATATTGACGGTAGAGCAGCGGTTAATAATAGTTACTGATACAATACTGATATCAGTAAAACAAAAATGATAACAAGGGAGTATAGATATGACAGAAGATACGATTAGAATAGAAGGAATGGCATGCGGACACTGTCAGGCTACAGTAGACAAGGCAATAAAGTCTGTGAACGGTGTACAGGATGTAAATGTAGATCTTGAGAATAAACAGGCTACAGTTACGTATGATCCTGCAACTGCCAGTCTTGATGAGATTAAATCAGCTGTTTCAAATGCGGGATATACAGTAGTTGAATAAAAGGCAGTCCGATAAAACGGGATTTTGAAGATAATATGCAGACAAAGATCAAAGTTTATGGCATGACATGCATGCACTGCCATAAACGTGTGACAGATGCAATCTCTGCCATAACGGGTGTATCCTCGGTAGAAGTTGATCTTGAGGATGAAAGTGCTGAAGTTGAGTTCGATCCGGATAAGACAGACCTCGAAGAGATAAAGCAGGCTGTTATCGATGCAGGATATGAGGTTGGGGAAGAAGAAAAAGCATGCCCTCTGCCTTTTGAAACCGAGCAGGAAGCCTGCAAAATAATTCCTGATGAGGAACTGGAAGAAACAACTGAGGCAGAACCCGGTCATGTGGAGGATATTGTCTTCAGGGTCTCTGGAATGACATGCGCATCCTGTGCGCAGAACGTAGAGAAAATCCTGAAAAAACAGGCAGGTGTGGTCTCGGCCAGTGTGAACCTGCCAATGTCAAAGGCTGCAATCAGCTATGAGCCTGCTAGTATCAGCCGCGATGAAATGGAGGAAGCCATCGAATCCATTGGCTATCATGTGGTGCACGACAGAACCACACTCGATGTGGGTGGCATGACATGTGCATCCTGTGCCATGAATGTCGAGAAAGTGCTCAAGAGACAGAAAGGAGTGATCTCCGCAAGCGTTAACGTGTCCACGGCAAAGGCGCGTGTTGAGTATAACTCATCCCTGATATCCGTTGAGGACATGATAGCAGCAATCGAGGGGATCGGCTATTCTGCTTCCCTGCCCGTCGGCAGAGAGGAGACAGAGGACAGGGAAAGGAAGGAGAGAGAAGAAGAGATACGCAATCAGAGAAACAATCTCATTATCTCTGCACTTATTGCAGTTCCCATAATGCTGGGAAGCATGAAGGAAGGTTTTCCGGGTCTGCTATGGTTTGTGCCTGATTTTCTCACGAATCAGTACCTGCTCTTCCTTCTGGCAACAATTGTGATAATTTTCCCGGGAAGACAGTTTTTCGTCGGCACCTATCGTGGGCTCAAGCATGGTGTGACCGATATGAACCTGCTGATAGCCACAGGAACAGGAGCAGCTTATGTCATAAGTGTCGCAGCAACCTTTCTTGATCTGGGACCGGGCTATGAGCATCTGTACTACGACACGGCAGTAATGCTTATCACATTCATCGTACTGGGAAGATATCTGGAAGCACGTGCAAAGGGCAGGACATCTGAATCCATCAAGAAGCTCATCGGCCTGCAGGCAAAGACAGCACGCATTATCGTGGGCAATGAGGAAAAGGAAGTCCCGGTGGAGGATGTTGAAGTAGGAGATATCGTCTTTGTCAGACCCGGCGAAAAAGTACCTGTGGATGGTGTGGTGATTGAAGGCTCATCTGCTGTTGACGAGTCCATGATAACCGGTGAAAGCATACCGGTGGAGAAGAAAAAGAACGACGAGGTTATCGGTTCAACCCTAAACAAAAGCGGAGCCATGAAGTTCAGGGCAACCAACGTAGGTGCTGATACCGCACTTGCCAGGATAATCGAGCTTGTTGAGAATGCCCAGAACTCCAAGGCACCCATACAGAGGATTGCGGATGTTGTTGCAGGTCATTTCATCCTTGTAGTACATGTACTTGCACTGCTTGCATTCTTCTTCTGGTACTTCGTAGGATTCGAGGCATACAACGTCCCGGTCAATTCTGGATTGCTCAGTCCGTTCCTTTTTGCGCTGCTAATATCTATTACCGTGCTTGTGATATCATGCCCTTGTGCCGTGGGACTTGCAACACCCGCAGCCATCATGGTAGGTACAGGTAAGGGTGCCGAGAACGGTATACTCATCAAGGGCGGAGAAGCACTTGAGAGAACGTTGAAAGTGGATACTATAGTCTTCGATAAGACCGGGACTCTGACAAAGGGAGAGCCCGAACTTACCGATGTGATCTCCCTTGCGGACGTTGAAGAAGACAGGATACTTGCAATTGCTGCAGGTGCCGAGAAGGGATCCGAGCATCCTCTCGGAGAAGCCATTGTCAGGGGTGCCGAAGAAAGGAATGTTGATATCGCTAATGCAGAGGAATTCAAATCAATCGCAGGCAGAGGCATAGAAGCAAGTGTGGAAGATAGCAGGATACTGCTTGGAACACGCAAGCTCATGGAAGACAATAATATTGACATCTCAGCCGCAGAAAAGAAAATGGAAGATCTGGAGGCACAGGGTAAGACAGCAATGATAGCTGCGAGCGGTGACAGGGTCATAGGTCTTGTTGCGGTTGCGGATACCCTGAAAGAGAACTCAAAAGAGGCTGTGGAAAAAATACGTGATATGGGTATTGAAGTGGTTATGATCACAGGTGACAACCACAGGACAGCCGATGCCATCGCAAATAGTATCGGTATTGAGAGAGTCCTGGCGGAAGTACTGCCCGAGGACAAGGCTGCCGAGATCCTCAAACTGCAGGATGAAGGTCGCATTGTTGCAATGGTAGGCGACGGTATCAATGACGCACCAGCACTTACACAGTCAGATATCGGTATAGCCATGGGAGCGGGCACTGATGTTGCAATGGAATCCGCACAGATCGTACTGATCAAGAACGATCTTCGTGACGTCCTGGCTGCGATCAGGCTCAGCAGACTGACCATGAGCAAGATAAAACAAAACCTGTTCTGGGCTTTCGGCTACAATAGTATAGGAATCCCGATCGCTGCAGGATTGTTTTATCCATTCGTTCACACGATACTGATCACACCCGCTCTTGCTGCGGCATTCATGGCTATGAGTTCCATATCGGTTACCACGAACTCTCTGCTGATGAAGAGGAAGAGTATCAAGTAAAAGGACACAAGGAGGTTAAATATATGAACGAACAAAGTGCAAGCAGAAGAGGTAAGTACGCCCTGATAGCCAGCCTGGCGTCATCCCTTTTACTGGTTATCATTTTTGCAGTACTCTCGGTGTTTGTGAACAGTTCAAGAACCGTACCACTCTACAGCCAGGTAGACATAATCGCAGGTACGATCTTTGTGTTTGTGCTCAGTATGATCGTTTCGGCTTCGATCTGGCCGGGAATAATCGAAAAAAGAATAAGCTGATCTCCGGTTAGGTTCTTATCTGAGGTCTGTTAAATGGGGTATCCCATCAGACCTCATACGGAGAAAGGAAATGATAATAGAGACAGAAGAGTTCACACTAAGACCCTGGGAAGAGAATGATGCCGAAGGGCTTGCTTTTATCGCGAACAACAGAAAGATATCCTGTTATCTGAGGGATGGTTTTCCCCATCCATATACTATGGATGATGCAAAAGGATTCATCTACCTTGCCAGACAGTCTGAGGTGAACTTTACCGGTTTTGCCATCGAAGTTGACGGAATTCTTGCAGGAAGCATCGGAGCATATCCGAAAGAGGATGTACACCGCAAGAGCATGGAGATCGGCTATTTTCTGGGAGAGGATTACTGGGGAAAGGGCATAATGTCAGACATTATCAAATGTATGCTACAATATATTTTTGAGAACTTCGATATTGTCAGGGTCTATGCGGAGCCCTTTGCCAGCAATATCCCTTCAAGAAGGGTGCTCGAGAAAGCGGGATTCAGGCTTGAAGGTGTGCTGAAGAACAGCATCATCAAGGATGATGTGGTGCAGGATAGTTGCATATATGCAATACTCAAAGATGAGTTTGAAGAAAAATACAGCAACCCATGCCCGACCAGAAGTAAGGCATAAATTGATCTTTTAATTGCTTATTCGAGATCCGAATGCGGATTAATATCACAGCCGGTACACGGCAGGCACATGGTTTTGAAAGAATCGGCGCGAAGTCCGTATTCATCCAGTTTTTCCCGGAGAAAATGATTGAGCATAAGCAGTCTCTCAGCAGAGGGACGCTCGACTGTCACCTCTTCCTTGCGCAAGGGATGTTGTGCCGCAGCTCTGAGTATCGGGACAACTCCAATAGATACCAGCTCTTCAATGCCTTTTTTTGCGGATTCGTCTGATTCGCCAAGACCGATTATGAAATTGGAGCAGACCTTATTTTTCCCGAAAATCTCGACACCCTGTCTGAGTGAATCAAGAAGGGATTCAAGGTCCTGATCAGGACAGAGCTTTTCGTGAAGTGGACGGTCCATGGTCTCCACATTATATTTGAGCTCATCGGCACCTGCATCTTTTAGCCTGCGAGTGGAATCCTCGGTGGGGTAGACAGATACGCCAATTGGCACTGAATAGGTCTTCCTGAGCTTTCGGATTAGCTCCACAGCTCTGTCAACTTCCTTCTCGGCAGATATCTCAACGCCTGATGTGATAGAAATTGCATGCATCTTTCCTGTTCTGCTGACATCCCCTATCATTTCAAGCATTTCGTCCATGCTTTTGACCTTACCTTCAAGCTTTGGAACCGGGCAGAACTTGCAGTCAAAAACACACTTCTCGCACATGGTTATGAAAGCCTGTTCCGGGCAATGGATAAGTTCCTCTTCAATATTGCCTCTTGCAATCTCAACATCGCCTTTTCTGATCACCAGCTCGCCGTCTTCCATTTCAGCTTTAAGCGGGGATTTTTCCCTGACAGCCAGACGTACACGGTGGCCTTCTGAATTAAAAAAGAAAGCAACATTGCCTGCCCCGGGACCTGCGGTAGGAATGGTCAGCCGGTGTATGAGGGATGGGTCCATGTTCACGGAACCTATGGATATGAGTTGAGCTTTTGTTTCTGCTTTCATTGGTTCTCCGTTAACAGATGACGCCGTTTTATGTAATTAATTTATGTACGGGCAAATATTGCCGATATTACTCCACCTTTTCCCTGAAATGACCCATGCCACAGCGATCAATGACGTCACCCAGTCTTTCTCCATCAAGTGCGTTCACGCGATAGAAATCAAGTGTTTTTTCAAGAATATCGAATACTGTTTCCTCATTGCCTGTCCTGAGAAGCTCATCACCCATGCGTGGTCTTTTACCTACCTTGCCCCCGACAAATATCGTGTAGCCCTGGTCTTTTATCTGCATGGCATCCTTGCGACAGGCTTCTACACATCGTCCGCATGCAACACATTTATTCATATCAAGATGCAGGGTTTCGTTTTCAATCTTTATGGCAGACATCTCACAGGCATTTTCGCATAGCCTGCACATTATACAATTCTCCCCCACAAAGACAGGTTCTACAAAACCCATGATACCAAAGTCATTTTCCTGAACTTTAAGACATGACGCAGGACAGCCTGTTACTGCTATCTTGAACTTATAGGGAACAGGTTCTGCAAAGTATTCCTCGTCTATTTTTTCGCAGATATCCTGGCAGTCAATCAGACCACGTTTGCATACCCTGTTACCCTGGCATGCAACAACAGCCCTTATCTTTTTTCCTGATGCACCCGGACCGATTCCCGAGGAGTTCATATTATTACTGGCATCTTCTGTGTTATCCAGATGAACAAACGGTATTTCGATTCCCTGACGTGAAGTTATGTGTGCATAACCTTCACCATAGCTGTCAGCTGCATCCGCAACTGCCCTCAGATAATCAGAACTGACATTTCCGCCTGCAGTGTGCAGACGCATGGAGAAATAATCATCCTGTCTCTGGGAAAGGAAACCTTTTTCTTTTAAATAATCTTTATCGGATTTTTTTGCCATGGAAATCTCTCAATGATCATGTTACCAGGGTTGAGTATACTCTCTGAATGATAGAAATTGTTTTCTATTCTGCAATAAGATTTATACCAGGGTCTGCCAATATAGATACAAGGATGATAAATAATGCCAGTTGATCCCATATGTAAGAGAAGGGTACCGGAAGATACCCAGCATTTCAGTAATTATGGCGGAAAGAAGTACTGCTTCTGCTCCCCTGAGTGCAAGACAAAGTTCGATGATCTTGAGAAAAGTGTGATACGTCTGAAAAGATCCATCGGAGAGAAGGAAAGAATATCCTTCGGCAAGCTCAGAAAGGAGATAATCAAGCCCGGCATCTGCACCCTCTGCGGAGCCTGCGCCGCATCCTGTGAATCGATCACCATAGAGGACAGTCAGCCAAAACTTGTGGACAAGTGTACGGCCTGTGGTGTCTGCTATAACCAGTGCCCCAGGACAATTACAACGGAAGAGGGACTCATAGGCAAGATACGCAACGCCTATGCAGCCAGGACAGGCATCAAGGATCTTAAGGGACAGGACGGGGCGGTTGTGACATCCATGCTGGCATATGGTCTTGAGGAAGGGCTGATCGACTGTGCTATCGTGACTGTCAAATCAGAGGAAGAGCCCTGGAAACCGGTACCTATTGTGGCTACAACATACGATGAACTGATAGAATCTACTGGAAGCATATACAGTCACAGCATGACACTGGAAGCCCTGATGAGTGCTGTGAAGCAGGGCATGCGGAGTATTGCTTTTGTGGGAACAAGCTGCAATATCGATGCGGTGTATAAGATGCAGAAGAGTCCCTACGGATTTTTGCACCTTTTCATGCGTGCCAATATTCTGAGACTTGGACTTTTCTGTATGGACACCTTCCATTACGAGGGTATCAGGGAATTTGTGCAGAGCAAGGGCATGCGTCTTGAAGATATAGAATCCATGAAGATACGTAAGGGTATGTTCGAGTTCCAGACAGATGATGAACTTAAGGTCTACGAGCTTGAAGAGCTTGACCAGTACAGAAGCAGCTCATGCAAGTTCTGCACCGACCTTGCGGCTGAGAACGCCGATATCTCATTTGGCGGCGTTGGAACACCAAAGGACTGGACCACGGTGCTGGCACGCAGCGGTATCGGATATGAGATATTCAATGAGGCGGTTGATAGCGGATACATCGAATCCCGGCTGCTAGAGGAAAACGAGATGAAGAACGTACTTAATCTCGCCAAGATGAAGAAGACGCAGATGTATTCGGTTATACGCAGGCAGAATCTCTGAGTTCGAAACAAAACATCTGTATTTTTAAATAAGGTAGCACAATATCCCATCATGCCCTCCCTGAAATCCCATGATTACGTTCACGGCTACTCCGAAAGAGAATCTGCTCGCCTCAATGACCAGGCAAATACACTGGAAGAACTCCTGCACAGCGATACAAAATACTCGCCAGGCAGCGCAGTACTCGAAGCCGGATGCGGCATCGGTGCGCAGACAGTCATTCTCTCGAAGAACAGCCCAAAGGCTAAGATCACATCAATTGATATATCCGAAGAATCCCTGAACCTTGCAAAAGAACGTGCCGCCAGAGATGGAGTCACAAACGTGGAGTTCCGCGTGGAAAACATCTTCGATCTGCCCTTCGAGGATGAGAGTTTCGACCATGTTTTCGTCTGCTTCGTACTCGAACACCTCAAGGAGCCTGTCAAAGCACTGGCAAGCCTGCGTCGAGTACTCAAAAAGGGAGGGACAATCACAGTTATCGAAGGCGACCACGGCTCATGTTTCTTCCACCCTGAGACCGAGGATGCGGTAAAGGCCTGGAACAGCCTTATCGAGGTGCAGGCAAGGCTCGGCGGAGATTCACTCATTGGTAGGCAGGTCTATCCGCTTCTCAAAAAAGCAGGGTTTTCAGATATTAGAGTCTCACCCCGCATGGTCTATAGTGATTCCAGCAGGCCTCATATGGAGGAAGGTTTTGTTAGAAGGACCATAATCCCTATGGTTGAAGGTGTCAGGGAGAGTGCTATCGAGATGGGAATCATTGATGTGGAGACATTTGACAGGGGAATTGAGGATCTGCACAGGACGGCAGGGGAGTACGGGACATTCAATTATATGTTCTTTAAGGGTGTGGGGAGGAAATAAATGTTGCATACTACAGGAAACTGCTGTCTTAAATAGAAAGATAAGTATCAACCGGAAGTATTCGGATTAGATTTTCTATGCGAAAATAAGCAAGATACTTTTTTTAAGATGCCGGAACAACAACTCACAAGGAAAGTAACATGCATATTTTCAGGTACGGGCAAAAGGAGCTGAAGTATCTAAAAGAAAGGGACAAAGCACTTGGTTCTGTAATCGGGCGTATCGGGATGTTGCAATTCGAAGTGATACCAGACATATTCGCAGGGCTTGTAAGAAGCATAGTGTTCCAGCAGATATCCATCAAAGCAGCTACCTCGATCTGGAATAGAATGCTTGGACATTTCAAGGAGATCAGCCCGGAAAGAATTTCTTCTGCAACAATTGAAGAAATCCAAAACTGCGGCTTGTCAGCACGTAAAGCAATATCCATCAAAGAAATTGCTATGGCTGAGATGCAGGGAGAGCTGAATCTGTCGGAATTACGTAACCTTTCTGACGAGGAAGTTATCAGACGCCTTTCAGCACTGAGAGGTATAGGTGTCTGGACAGCGGAGATGGTCCTGATCTTTTCAATGGAGCGTCCTGATGTGGTCAGTTGGAGTGATCTTGGCATCCGTCAGGGAATGATGAGATTATATGGACTGAAAACACTGACAAAAGAGCAGTTTGAAAAGTACAGGAAACGCTATTCTCCTTACGGATCGATCGCATCATTGTATCTTTGGAGATTACCTCCTGACCTATAAAGCTAATAATTCAAGACAAATTGATAATCCCTATATGCCTCGAAGCATAATATTTGAACGATCAGTCGAATACAATATACCTGGAGAAAGATTAAATGCTCTACAGGGAAGTGCCAAAAAGCGGGGATAAACTTTCAATACTTGGCTTCGGGGCCATGAGGCTTCCAGAAAAGAATAGTGGTATCGATCACGAGAAGGCCACCACTCTGATCCGTCATGCCATCGATAACGGGGTAAACTATATCGATACTGCATGGACCTACCACGGTGAGGAAAGTGAAAAATTCCTTGGAGACGCTCTGGCAGACGGTTACAGGGAGAAGGTCAGGATTGCCACAAAAATGCCTCACTGGCTTGTCAGCAGCCGGCAGGATATGGACAGGTTCCTTGAATTGCAGCTGGAGAGACTGCGTACCGATAACATTGACTACTATCTTATCCATTCACTGACAGCCAGTGGATGGAGAGAGATTAAAGACAAAGGAGTGCTGGAATTCGTTGATGCGGCAAAGAAAGACGGTCGCATTAGAAATGCCGGTTTTTCCTTCCATGACAACACAGAGGTTTTCAAAGAGATTGTGGATTCCTATGACTGGGACATCTGCCTGATACAATACAACTACCTTGACGAAAATCACCAGGCAGGAACAGAAGGCCTGAAATACGCTGCTGAAAAAGATATCGGAGTCATCGTAATGGAACCCCTGCGCGGAGGAAGCCTTGCCACAAACATTCCGCCCGAGGTAGAAAGAATCTGGGATGAGGCGACTATCAAGAGAAATCCTGCAGAATGGGGACTACGCTGGATATGGAACCATCCTGAGGTTACTGTGGTCCTCTCAGGGATGAGCGATATCTCACAGCTTGATGAGAATATCCGGACGGCATCTGAAGCCTTTCCTGACTCACTGACCGAGGATGAACTCAATACTGTCCGAAGGGCTGCAAAAAAGTACAAAGAATTAGTGACCATTCCCTGTACAGGTTGCAATTATTGCATGCCATGTCCTGTGGGAGTCGATATTCCCGGATGTTTTGACCTGTATAACAGCGGTGAAATATTCGGACATAATGATAGCAGCGCCAAACACAGGTATCTCCTGTACCAGATGGGCATCCTCGGGGAGAGATCATCCGCCTCACTTTGTGTCAGCTGCGGGAAATGTGTGGAAAAGTGCCCCCAGCAAATCGACATTCCCGGGAAGATGAAAGAGGTGGAGGCTCAGTTCGAGCGGCCTGTGGTAAAGCTCAAGGCTTCGGCCATGAGGCGTATCCTGCCGGTCTTCAGGCGAGTTGGTTTCTTAAAATATCGATAGGCAGGAAACGGGATAATCTCAGACTTTCCGGCCTACTACAATAAACCCGTTAATCCGATTCCCCGTCCTCGTCACAAAAGTATCCCTTTTGAAGAAATCAACCTCAAAGCTGTTCTCAACCAATAGCAACACCAGCTCCTTCTCAGTGAAGTGATGGGCGATATAGGCAATCTCCCCGGCCTCCTTGTCATAAGCAATAATCGAACCCTCCTCCTTTGTCACGGGCAGGTCATTGATATAGCGTTCGCGATATATCTTAGAATGCCAGGTCTGACCAAAATCTGCCAGGTAAAGATGTCCTTCTGGTTTCAGGACCCTGCAAGCTTCCCGAATTATCCTGACTCGTCCCTCTTTTGAGGTAACGGTTGTCAGGAAAGCCTGCATGATTGCCATGTCGAATGTAGCATCAGAGAAAGGTAAATTTGTGGCATCGCTTCGAGTGAATAACGGATTTTGCAGGAATTTCTCAGATTTGCAAGAATATAGTGCTATCTTCAGAGCTTCTGCATTGATGTCCACCCCTGTTAATGAAAAACCACGCGATGCCAGTGGAATTGTAACTTTACCGGTACCGCAGCCAATATCCAGCACACGGCAGCCGGGAGTAGTATACTTGTAGAGAACAGGATCAAGCTCTATGGTAGTGGGAATATCCTCTGCCTTTATTCCTGACCATGAATTGGATCGGTTTTCCATTTAAGTCTCCGGGATAATTTCATTTACTTTGCTTATTAACACTATTGGAACGCCGGGACGGTATTAAACTATGCCGTGAAGCAAAGATTTATAGTGTTCACGTCGAGAACTGATATCATGGTCCGTATAGAAACAAGCTGCATCTCAAAAAAGAGATGTTTCATCTACACCATTCTTCTCTTCATCCTCGCCGGTATCTTTGAGATAGGAGGCGGATACCTCGTCTGGCTATGGATACGGGAGAACAGGGACATCACCTATGCACTACTCGGAGCTGTTGTCCTTTTTCTATATGGTATCGTGCCAACATTCCAGCCTGCCCACTTCCACAGGATATACGCAACCTACGGAGGTATATTTGTAGTTATGTCACTTTTGTGGGGGTGGGTATTTGACAGGATACCACCGGATATCTATGATATCATAGGCTGTATGATCATCCTGATAGGTGTCGGCATCATCTTCTACTGGCCACGGGAAGGTGAGGAGGAATGAGCGAGGATATAGTCTCATTCGCACTGGCATCCCTGGGATTGTTCTTCCTTGCAGCCCTTTTTGAGATTGGCGGAGGTTATCTTGTCTGGCTGTGGCTGCGGGAGAAAAGGGGTCTCATGTTCGGCCTGCTGGGCGGACTTGTGCTTGCCATCTATGGGGTCATCCCGACCTTCCAGCCAGTCCACTTCGGCAGGGTATATGCTGCATATGGCGGGATATTCATAGTCTCATCACTCATCTGGGGCAAGTTCGTGGACAGGACCGAGCCGGACAGGTATGAGATAATCGGTGCGTTAATCGCGCTTATCGGAGTGCTGATCATGTTCTATGTGCCAAGGTAGGGCATCCATTTAAGAAATGCCACTATGCGGTTGAATGCTTTTACTTTTTATTCCTGGTAAGTTCCTGCTCTGCCTTAAACCTGCATTCCTTCATTACAGGCTCAGAGATTATTACCTTCACCAGGAGGAAAGCCAGAGGAAGGATGATCATGTCATCAAGTATTCTCCTGTATGACGGACTGTGCCGCCTTCGGCGGGTGGTCGCATTGCTCTTGGTTTGCCGGCTGTTCTTACCGGAATTATTACATCTTCGCATCCTGGAGTTGGCTATATATCCAGGATTTCTACGGAACCCCTTAAACCAACATTTTTAATATAATCGTCTGCTTTTCTAAGCTTAAATATTGACACCTAACAATCTTATTTCATATTTGAGGAACTTACGATGATCACTAAAGAAGAAGTAGAACACGTAGGCTGGCTCGCACGTATCGAGATAGACGAGAAGGAATCGGATGAGTATGCTGAGAAGCTCAATTCCGTACTGGACTATTTCGGACAGCTTGACGAGGTCGATACCGAAGACGTGCCCCCCACCTATCATGTAATGGATGTTGTAAACGTATTCAGGGAAGACGAAGTGAAAGAATCCATGCCACAGGAAGTCGTGCTCGCAAACACCGAACACAAGAAGGAAGGCAACTTCAAGTCCCCGAAGATCATGTGAGGTGGCATAAATGGTAGCATGGACAGACATTACAGGAATCAGACAGAAGATCGCGGAAAGCTCTGCAGAAGAGGTTACTGCCTCATACCTTGAAAAAATAGACAACAGCTGCGTCAACGGTTTTGTTACCACCTGGGACAAGGCACTGGAAACGGCAAAAAGCATAGATAAAGAAGGTCAGGACGGACCACTTGCCGGCGTACCCATTGCCATCAAGGACAATATTTCCACAAACGGCCTATCAACCACATGTTCATCTAAAATACTACAGGGATATGTTCCACCATACGATGCACATGTAATAGAGAAGCTCAGGGCAGCAGGTGCTGTGATACTCGGTAAAACAAACATGGACGAGTTCGCCATGGGAACATCCACAGAATCCAGCTACTACGGAGCCACCCTCAATCCCTGGGATACGGACAGGGTACCAGGAGGATCATCAGGAGGAAGTGCCGCTGTGGTTGCTGCTGGTGAGGTTCCGGTCTCACTTGGTTCGGACACCGGTGGCTCGGTCAGATGTCCCGCAGCCTTCTGTGGTGTTGTCGGACTGAAACCAACCTACGGATGCATTTCAAGGTTCGGACTGATCTCCTACGCCAATTCCCTGGAACAGATAGGACCCCTGGCAACCAGTGTTGCTGACATTGCAACACTTATGGACGTGGTTGCGGGATACGATGCAAGGGACAGTACATCCATCAACAGGGAGAACAGCTACAGCGATTCCATCAAGGACGATGTAGACGGCCTTAAAATAGGTGTTCCGGAAGAGTACTTCGGAGAAGGAATCGACGAGGGTGTCGAAAAAACTGTATGGGATGCCATTGCAAAATACGAGGATATGGGAGCATCCTGGCAGAAGGTATCAATGCCACACACAAAATACGCACTTGCAGCTTACTATATCATAGCCATGAGCGAGGCATCATCAAACCTTGCACGTTTTGACGGTACAAGATACGGATTCCGTGCCGATGGTGACAACTGGCATGTGATGGCCTCAAAGACCAGGGCTGAAGGGTTCGGCGACGAGGTCAAGCGCAGGATACTGCTCGGAACATATGCACTCTCCGCAGGTTACCATGACAAGTACTACCTCAAAGCACTCAAGGTCAGGACACTTGTGAAGCAGGACTTTGACAAAGCACTGTCAGAAGTAGATGTGCTCATGGGACCGACAATGCCTACACCTGCATTTAAGATAGGAGAGAAAATAGATGATCCGCTTTCACTCTATCTTGCGGATGTCAACACCGTACCGATCAATCTTGCAGGCGTGCCATCCATATCAGTTCCATGCGGATTTGCCGACAAAATGCCAGTAGGATTACAGATTATAGGAAAGCACTTTGACGAGAACACAATTCTCAGAGCGGCTTACAGCTTCGAGCAGAATACCGATCATCACACCAAGAGACCCGGGGAGGTGGCATAATGGTTTACGAGAATCCCGATGGTGTCAAAATAGGACTTGAAGTACACGTTCAGCTGAACAAGCTCAAAACCAAGCTGTTCTGTGGCTGTTCCACCGATTACCATAGCGACGAACCTAACACCCATGTATGTCCCGTGTGCCTCGGACTTCCTGGTTCACTGCCTGTGATAAATGAGAAGGCTGTGGAGGCTGCCATAAAGATAGGACTGGCCTTAAATTGTAGTATCGTCGAGCAGACCCAGTTCCACAGGAAGAACTACTACTATCCCGACCTTCCCAAGGGTTTCCAGACAACCCAGTATGATTACCCCATTGCAGGTACCGGAAAGGTTGTGATCGAGGGAGAGGACGGAGAGCGTGTTATCGGAATTACACGTGCGCACATGGAAGAAGATCCAGGCAGATTGCAGCATATCGGTACTATTGAGAGGTCAAAGGGTACACATATTAACTACAACCGTTCCGGTATGACACTTATCGAGATCGTCAGCGAACCTGATATGAGAAGTCCCAAGGAAGCCAGACGCTACCTGGACAAGCTCAGGAGCATACTGGACTACCTGGATGTTTTCGACGGTGATCTTGAAGGTGCCATGAGAGTGGATGCCAACGTTTCTGTCTTTGGCGGACAGCGTGTTGAAGTCAAGAACATATCTTCGTTCAAAGGTGCCGAGAGGGCGCTGCTCTATGAGATCATGAGACAGAAGAACCATGTCAGACGTGGCGGTGAGATCGTCATGGAAACAAGGCACTTTGACGAGGCAAGGGGTGTCACGATTTCCATGCGTACCAAGGAAGAAGAGCACGATTACCGCTACTTCCCCGAACCTGACCTGGTACCACTGAGGGTTGCCGACAGAGCACCTGAGATCAAAAAAGCACTTCCGGAGCTTCCCGATGCAAAGCGTGAGCGCTTCCTGGAACAGTACGAGATGTCAGGTATGCATGCGAGGGCACTCACCACCGAGATCAAAGTGGCCAACTTCTACGAAGACGTCGCCTCACAGGTCAGTCCAAAAGATGCATCCGTCTGGGTTGCCGACATCCTCAAGGGTGAACTGAACTACCGTGACCTCGGGATCGATGCCTTCACTATTGAGGATATAGTTGAGATAATACAGCTCGTTACAGAGAATAAGATCACCGAGCAGAGTGGTGTTGAGATCATACGCACCATCCTTGACCACGGAGGCAAACCACAGGATATTGTCAAAGAAAAGGGGCTGCTCAAAGTTGAAGACGATATCGTTGCAAAGGCAGTGGAAGAAGCCATCAGCGAGAATCCTGAAGCTGTTGAGGACTATCTTGGTGGAAAGGAAAAGTCCCTGAACTTCATTGTGGGCAAGGTCATGCAGAAGACAAAAGGACGTGCCGATGCCCGTGAAGCAAGGGAGCAGCTAATTGAGAAGATAAAAGAACAGAATTGAGGAGGAGATTTTGCTCCTCTTTTGCTTTTTTTACTTAGATTTATAAGTGCTTTGATTCTACATTCTCAAGGAAAGCCTCACCGCGTGGCGTCAGATAATACTCGTAGGTGCCGTCCTTTTCCTCTTTTTCGATGTAGAGAGTGTCTTCAAGCATGCGCAGGTCAAATGTTGCATGCATGTCGTCAAGCTGGAACTCCTCTTTTATCTGGTCGAACCTCATTCTGCCCTCACCAAGTCGCCTGAGTATGCCCCTTCGGACAGGATGCTGGAGCGCCTCGAGTCCTGCACGATGATCTTCAGTTGGATTTGCCTTGAGCTTTCCCTCTTTCTTCGCCTTCTCGTACCATTCCTGTCTTTTTTTCATCAGATCTTCATCAGCCATGGTAATCAATCATTATTAATAATTATATTATTAAATAGGCTTTGCTTGGAAGGTGATATACACCCGTCACAAACTCCCATATATTATGGGAACCTGCAGGTACTTTAATCTTTCAGGGGAGAGCCGTTTTTTGCCAAAACAATTATATGTTTTGAACATAATGTAAGCAGCCTACCATTATTCTAATTAATCACATTACAATAATCAGGTGAAGATCATGGGAAGATTTCCAGAAGCTGAAGAAAGAATACTCAACAAGAAAGTATGTATGAAATGCAATGCACGTAATGCAGTCCGTGCAACCAGATGCAGAAAGTGCAACAACAAAACCCTTCGTCCTAAATCCAAGGAATCCAGAGGCGGCTGATCCTGTTCATGCAAGTGGAAGAGTACCTCAATGATATCGCAGAACGCGAGGGTACAGTTCACTTGACACTTATCGACCCCGCATCCCAGTCTCCCGATGAGGCGGCAGAGATTGCCTTTGCTGCATCACAGGGTGGCACGGATGCGATCATGGTCGGTGGTTCCACAGGAGCCGGAGGCGTGCTGCTGGACCAGACGCTTATCAAAATCAAAGAGCAGACAGACAAACCAACAATACTTTTTCCCGGAAATGCAGCAGGTGTCAGCCGTTATGCTGACGCTATTTTTTTCATGAGCCTGCTGAATTCCAGGGACATCAGTTTCGTTACTACTAATCAGGCAATGGGAGCTCCGGTTGTGTACAGGAGCGGCATAGAACCCATCTCCATGGCATACCTCATAGTAGAACCCGGAGGAACCGTTGGCTGGGTAGGGGATGCAAAGCTCATTCCGAAAAATAAAGCCGATATCGCAGTGGCCTATGCGCTTGCCGGCAAATACCTGGGAATGCACTACACATACCTTGAAGCAGGTTCCGGTGCCGATGAAGCGGTCAGACCTGAGATGATAGCTGCTGTGAAGCATGTCCTTGGTGACAATAAACTCATAGTCGGCGGAGGCATACGTGACGGAGCTGCTGCAAAGAAATGCGCTCTTGCAGGAGCGGACATGATAGTCACTGGCACAGTTGTCGAGAAAAACTCAAAAGCCACTTACGTCACTTCAAAGATAGAAGAGCTCGTATCGGCCATCAAGAACTGAAGCGACAAATCTCAGTTTTCCTTTTTACATATTTTCATCATCCGATCAGAGGTTTTGACAATGCTTGATGTATCCGACATCACAAAGGAATATGAGTTCAACAACGAGAAAAAACGTGTTCTGGATGACATAAGTTTCAGCGTTGCCGATGGAGAGATACTTGGTATCACAGGAAAGAGTGGAAGCGGAAAAACCACCCTTCTCAAGATACTCCGCGGAATAGAGAGTTTCGATGAAGGTTCCTTCAGGCTTGAAGAACTGGAAATCACTCCAGACTCGGGAAAAGATACTATCAGGTCTCTTCAACTGAGTACTGCGATCCACCTGCAGCGAAACTTCGGACTATGGAACGGACCTGCCATTGATAATATCATACGCAGACTCAATATTCAGTATTCAGGGGACGAAGGGCTTCCAGAGCCGGATTCACTCTATTATGACGAGATGTATGAAGAAGCCATGGAATACATCAGGCTCGTCGGTCTTGAGGACAAGGCACTGCATTCTTCAAACCTTCTGAGCGGCGGTGAGAAGCAGAGACTTATCATGGCCCGCCAGCTTGCCGCAAAACCCAAACTGCTGCTACTGGATGAACCTGTTACCATGACAGGACCGGGCACCAAGCAGGAAATACTTGATGTTATAAAGAATATCAAAGGCAAACTCAATATACCTATTATAGTAGTATCCCACCTTCCCGAAGTCCACCTGTATATCTCGGACAGGGTGGCATATCTGGAAGACGGCAGGCTTGTTGAGACAGGTGAGCCTGAAAAGATCTTGAAGCACTTCCTGAAAGACCTTGATGAGCAGGTCAAATTACCACAGCTTCAGCAGAAAGAAGCTGTTATAAAGGTGAGGAATCTCTCAAACCGTTTTTCATTGCTGAGGGTCGGCGAGGTACTCAAATTCGAGAATGTCTCTCTTGACATAAACCGTGGTGAGATCACCGCACTGATAGGACAGTCCGGTGCCGGCAAGACAACACTGATGAAGATGATAGAAGGCCTGAGAACACCAAAAGAAGGGGATATCAGCTACCTGCATGAAGGCGAGTGGCTGAACATCCTTGAGTTCACAAGACAACGTCTTGATCTGCGCAAGAAGATAAGTATCATGCACCAGGAGTTTACCCTTTCTCCCCATTCAACCGTCAGGGAGCAAATGGCTTTCAGGCTGAGACTGAAGGGAGAAAAGTCCCTTGACTTCGCAAGGAAAAAAGCAGCAGAACTGGGAATCTCAGAAGAGGTGCTTGATACCCTTTACAGCCTCCCGGACATGTCAGAGGATGAGAAAGACAAGATCATGCATCAGATCAATATGAGTCCGGATGTCTATGCACTGCTGTTCCCGCTCATAACAAAAACTGATGTAGATGAGCATGCAGAGAAGGTTTTCGATGCCCTTGATCTGCCAATGGAAGTCCTCGATAAAACTCCCTACCAGATAAGCGGCGGGGAGCACGTACGCGCATATATTGCCCTCGCACTTGCGACGGATCCTGAGATACTCCTGCTTGACGAACCCTTCGGAGACCTTGATCCGGTAACTCTCAGGGATGTTACAAATTCCCTCAAAAGAATTAATGAGATCTTCGGAACCACGATTGTTCTGGTGAGCCACCACATGGACTTTGTCAGAGAAGTTGCACATAGAGCAATACTTCTTGACAAAGGCAAAATTATAATGGACGGGAAACCAGAAAAAGTCTGTGACAGGCTGATCGAGATGAGCCATGCAAGCTACCTTGAACATGATATTCGGGAACTTGCAGCCTGATATTTAGTTATCAGGCCACCCAGTTACTTTTTTCTGTATTTTTTTGGACCGCAGGAAATGGAATAAGGTATTTATTAATCCACCTCCAATTTATAAACGGAGGTTTGCATTTGAGACAAATAACAGAGATATGGAAAAAGGCTGGCTTGTTTGGCATTGGTATGTGGGCACTTACAGAGGAAAAGCTCCAGGACATTACCGATGAGCTAATAGAAAACGGTGAGATGCAAAAGGAAGAAGGTAAAAAGTTTGTACGCGACCTCATGGATGAACAGAAGAAACAAAAACAGGAAATGGAAAACAAGATATCTGCGAAGGTACAGGAAACCGTTGACAGAGCGGATCTGGCAAGCAAAAGCGAAGTTGACGAACTCAAGGAAATGATAAGATCCCTGGAAAGCAAGATAGATAACCTGAAGAGTGAAGAAGAGGAAGAGAAAGACCTTTAAAATCCTTTTCGGGGAATGGGGGAATATTTACGGGTTTAAAGAAAGGAGAAAATTTTGTTTTAGGTCTGGCAAAACTGGTCTATTCCTTTACCCAGAGTGATCAGGAATACAGTTCTGAAGACAGCAAGATAACCGAATGGAGTATCCGGCCCGAAGACCCGGTGGCCGGGGACGTATTAAGGATCCAGGGAAAGACAGAACCAAACATTGTTACCGATGTCTCGGTCTCGTTCTCCAGGTCAGTTGAAGTCAATAATGGAAGTTATGAGTACAGCTTTGAGAACCTGCCGATACCGAAGGGAAAAAATCGTTTTGATGTAAGATCCAGTCCGGTGAAGAATCTCAATTTCATTGTCAGGATGTTCGTTGATTTCAAACGAAGTTTTGATTCCAGCAGCGGGGTCGCAAAATTCACAGATGAGAATGTACCGCCTGGAAAATATGATATTGTCATCAACGGTGAAGCAGCGGACGGTGAAGATAAAGTAAAACTAGAGTTCACAGCCATACAGACAATGAAGTCTGACAGTGAAGGGAACTTCGATTTCAACTATGAAACAAACGCGCTTCCTGAAGGTGATTTTACAATCAACATCGGAAGTGAGGAAAAAAAAGTAACGTTAAGACAGGTAAGTTAACCTGTCAGACAGAGAGAAAATTTTACATACTCTTCTTAGACATTAACTTAATAAAGTCAGTTGATTCCATTACCGGGCAACTCTCGATCAGACATATGTCAGACCATGGAAGGTTGAACTCCGCAAATGCCTGCGGGTCGTCCGTCTCATAGAGAATGAAATACCGTCCGCCTGAAATGTCTACCCACTGATTGATAATGTTCACACCTGCCGGTGGTCTCAGCTCTTTAAAATGTTCAATGACCTTATCGCTGTTTTCAGGTTGCCATGTGCTTATATCCAAAAATAACATCTTATCACTCCTTTCTTAATGGTAGGCAGAGCATATACTTTACAGCTTACACCCAACTCCACCTAGTATAATTTTGCAATGGTAATTATTTAACAATTTCCCCGATTATACTCCTTTGATAATCTGAACGACAGTTTAATGATGATATTCCAACAAAAATAAGCATATAAAACAAGAATGTAGTTTTAAGGAATCCTCTGTAAACCATGCTAACCCGCAGACTGCACAGATATTCAATGATCAAAAGATATGGAAAGATCGTTGATACACTGATAATATATGAATTCGGACATATTGCTGACAGACTGAAAATCAACCAGTTCAGGCCTCTGAGTTCAAGGTTCAAAAAAAGAGAGCAAAAAATGGATGGTGTGATATCCCATCCAAAAAGGGTCAGGATGGTACTTGAAGAGCTCGGACCCACTTATGTCAAGCTCGGACAGATATTGAGCATGCGGCATGACCTCATACCTCCGGAGTATATAGAAGAATTTTCCGGCTTACAGGATGAGGTACAACCTTTTAGTTACAGGGAAGTCCGAGAAGTAATTCGGGAGGAGCTGGGCGCCGATATTGAAGAACTTTACATGCATTTTGAAGAGATACCAATTGCTGCAGCCTCCATAGGACAGGTCCATCGTGCAAAACTAAAAAACGGAGATGAGGTGGTTGTAAAGGTCCAGAGACCGGGAATAAAGAAAACTATCGAAGCCGATCTGGATATAATGTACAGCCTTGCCGGCTTTGCAGAAGAACATATGCCCGAATCCAGGCTCTACAGGCCTGTGGAGATTGTGGAAGAGTTCGAGCGTTCCATCCACGACGAAATGGATTACACACAGGAAGGCAGAAATGCCGAACGCTTTGCCAATAATTTCACTGAAGATCCACACATATACATACCCGGAGTCTACTGGGACCATACCAGCATGAAAGTCCTGACACTGGAATATATCGACGGTGTCAAAAGCACATTATATGATGATACTGTGGGTACAGGCCCCGACAAGAAACAGATAGCGAATATTGTCATCGAGGCCTTTATGAGACAGGTTTACGAACACGGTTTTTTCCATGCTGACCTGCATTCGGGAAATGTGTTCATAATGAAGAACGGCAAAATAGCCCTTCTTGATTTCGGTATGATAGGATTCCTTTCATCCGACACAAGGAATCTGCTTGTCGATGAGCTCGTTGCCATAACCAGGAGCGATACTCAGCTATACATTGAGATTCTAAGGGACTTTGGCTCCATCGGGGAAGATGTTGATATACAGTCTTTGAAAATCGACATCGAACAGATACTCTATAAGTATTACGGCAGATCCGTAAAACAACTGGACACGGTGTCCATACTCGAAGAAATGATAAGTATACTCCGTAAACACAATGTCCGTGTACCTCCCAACGTTGCCCTGCTCTCAAAGGGAGCAATGACCGTGGAAGGATTTGGAGCCCTGATGGACCCGGAGGTAAACATGGCAGCAATTGCCGAACCCTTTGCCACAAGGGCAATCAAGAACCGCTTCAGATTGAAGAATCTTGCAGGGGGAGTATACCGGGATGCCTATAACTGGTCAAGGGTCCTGCATCGTGCACCTCTGAAACTGTCCCATATACTGGATATAGCCGAAAGAGGATATTTGAAACTGCGCTTTGACCCCCATGGTTTTGACAGGATCGTGGCCGAGATCGATGTTGCAAGCAACCGCCTTTCCTTCAGTCTTATAATATCTGCCATAATCGTCGGTTCGTCACTTATCATCCAGACAGGCCAGGGACCCTACATATGGGGCATGCCAAGTCTGGGAGTCATTGGCTTTGTAATGGCCGGTCTGCTGGGGATGTGGCTTGTAGTATATATACTCAGAACCGGGAAGATTTGAAAGCATACATACAACTTAAATAAAGACACCACCTATAATCAGAGTTGTTCAGACAAGAATATCCTAGAATGGTGTGAAAAATGACGGACCCTAATGTTGAAAGAAAACTCGTGGAAATAATGCGCATCATAAGTGAAAGTGATAAACCGGTAGGTGCACGTCTTATAGCTGACGAGATGCACAACCGTGGTTATGCAATAGGTGAGCGAGCCGTCAGATACCATTTGCGGATACTTGATGAAAGAGGATTCACTGAAAAACACGGATACATCGGCCGAACGATAACAGAGCGTGGGAAAAAAGAGCTCAGTGACGCACTGGTCAGCGACAGGCTTGGTTTTATCATCACCAAGATAGAGGAGCTGATCTATAGAACCGATTATGACCTGGACAGCGGCAAGGGTAACGTTATCGTGAACATCAGTTACATTGACAAGGATGATTATGACAATGCTGCTGATGTCATAAGATATGCCATGGCCCACGGAGCATCCATCAGTCCCAAAGTAGGAGTACTTGAAGAAGAATCAGACGACTACGATATCTACATCCCTGAAGGGAAAATTGCTTTAGCAACAGTATGCAGTATTACTTTTGACGGGCTTTTGCTGAAGAACGGGATCCCCACAATGCCGGCATTCGGCGGACTGATGCAGATGGAAAACTATGAACCCGAAGGATTTGTAGATCTGATATCCTATAGCGGAACTTCCATTGATCCCATAAAGATATTCCTCAGGAGAAAATCCACGTCTATTCTGAAGTCCATTGATACAGGTAGCGGTTACATGCTTGCGAATATGCGGGAGATACCTGCATCCGCTGCCAAGAGAGCGGAAATCGTCATCGAAAGAGCGAAAAAAGATGATATTGGCGGAAACATCTGTATAGGAGATTCCGGCGAGGATGTCCTCTATGCACCGGTTCAGAGAGGTAAGGTCGGTATTCCGGTCATGGTGGGAATCAATGCCGTGGCAGCAGTTGAGGAAGCCGGCATTCAGATAGACACACATCCCGTATCCACCGTAATGGAATACAAAAAGATGAAGATACTCTGATAGAGGCAAGCTTACTCAATGTATCTAAAGATGGTTTACTGCCCTTTTTCTTAGTTCACTGCTTCCCACTTAAGGCTTCTCCGACTACTTACTGCAATCAGCATCCTGGCTGTATTTAGCATCTCTTATGCCTCAACCTCTTGAACTGGTACCAGCAACTGCCAAAAAATAGAGCTTGTTTATATATGATGAAAGTAAAAATATATAAAGTGTATATTTTGTCTTATTTTAATGTAATTTTGACCCGCAAGAAGACCTACTTTTAAACTAAAATTTAACACTTGTGCACACATTAGTCATATTTGCACTAAGTTGCCGTAATGTTTAAATATTATTAAGTCTACACATAGCATCCGTGTTCCTTTAAAAAAGAAAATCAAAGGTGTGTACTCATGTACGAAACATTGAAGAAATATAATTCAAAGATGATCTGGCAGTTCTTGCTGCTGATCAGTGTGATATTTATGATATTTGCTGTGCCGGGATCGGCGCAGACAGTTGAAGAAAACGCAGCATCCATTGGAAACCTTGAAACGGCACTTACAGTCATATGGCTGATCGTAGCCGGCGCTATTGTGTTCCTTATGCATGCTGGTTTCTCATTAGTTGAAATCGGTCTGACAAGGACCAAGAACACAGCCAACATCCTCATGAAGAACTTCATGACAATCTCCCTTGGTATTATAGTATACTGGGCTGTAGGATGGGCGATTATGTACGGTGCAGATTATGCAGGCCTTATCGGTATTGACCAGTTCTTCCTCCAGGGTGCTGACAACGCAATCTGGAACAGCTGGTGGTTCCAGATGGTCTTCGCAGCAACCGGTGCAACAATTGTTTCCGGTGCAATGGCTGAGAGGACAGACTTCAAGGCTTATCTTGTCTATACTATTGCTATGGTAGCACTCATCTACCCTGTATACGGACACTGGGTATGGAGTGGTTCAGGAATACTCACAGCAGGCCCTATAGTTGACGCAATTGGTGTTGGAATGCACGACTTTGCAGGTTCCGGTGTTGTCCACTCCATAGGTGGATATTCAGCTCTTGCCGGTGTAATGCTAGTCGGCGCAAGAATAGGCAAGTTTAGAAACGGAAAGCCTGTAGCAATACCAGGTCACAGCCTTCCACTTGCATTCCTCGGAACTCTTATCCTGGCATTCGGATGGGTAGGATTCAACGGTGGTAGTACCCCTGATGGTAACGATCCATTTGTTAGTCTGGTTATTGTAAACACCTTCCTGGCAGCAGGTGCTGGTGCGATCATGGTCATGCTCATAACCTGGATAAAGACAGGAAAGCCAGATCCATCACTCACTGCAAACGGTATGCTTGCAGGTCTTGTGGCTATAACCGCACCCTGTGGTTCAGTCAGCAATACAGCAGCAGTCATAATAGGTCTGGTCGGTGGTATAATAGTATATGTAGGTGTAATGTTCAATGAGAATGTACTCAAGCTGGACGATCCTGTGGGCGCTATTGCAGTACACGGATACTCTGGTAGCTGGGGACTTATTGCAGTTGGTCTCTTTGCACTCGGAACCGATGGTACAATACTTGAAGGTGCAGCATACACTGCAGAGGTAGCAGGTCTGTTCTACGGTGGTGGAGTACAGCTTCTTCTCATACAGCTGGTAGGAGTAATACTCAGTATCGTATGGGCATTCGGAGCCTCATTCATAATCTTCAAGATACTGGATCTTATAATTGGTCTTCGTGTACCTGAAGAGCATGAGATCGAAGGACTGGATGTCGTTGAACACGGAATCAGTGCATATCCGGAGTTCCTTATTGCAAAGGAGTGATTTAAATGATGAAAATAGAAGCAATCATAAGGCCTACCAAGATCCACGAAATAAAGGATGCACTGGAAGAAGCAGGCTATGAAAGTTTGACCGTGACCGATGTAAAGGGACGCGGAAAGCAGAAGGGTGTTATGCAGCAGTGGAGAGGCAGGAAATACTGTGTCGACCTGTTGCCAAAGATCAAGATGGAAGTAGTTGTTAATGACGCTGATGTAGACAGTGTTGTCGATATCATTATGAAGAGCGCTGCAACCGGTTCCATCGGTGATGGTAAGATCTTCATCTATCCTGTAGCAAAGATCCTCAGGATCCGTACAGGTGAGACCGACGGAGATGCGCTTTAAGCGCATCTTCACCTTCAAAATCCATTCATTTATTTTTTGGACTATTCAACCTGGGCCCCGGAAATTTAACTCCTGTTAAAGATCGTATAAGCATTATCGCGCGATCCTGCCATATCCAAAACCACTTCCATAGTTTTCCGGTGCCCCTTCCCTAATTTTTTATTGCTGCAGTTTTTACCTGAACCTTAACTAATATACATAATTGTAGCAAATTTTTTATATATTAATAAAAATATAATATATTTGCTATGCTAAAATGCAGCAAGAGGAAAATTCTCATCATTGATGATGAAAAGATCAATGTAATGCTCCTGAGTTCTTATCTTTCCGACGATTATGAAGTCCTGATCGCATCCAGCGGAGAGGCGGGACTTGAAATTGTAAAGAAAGAGGAGCCAGACCTGATACTCCTTGATGTTGTGATGCCGGGGAAGGATGGCTTTGAGATCTGCAAGATAATCAAAAAGGAGTATAAGCTTGATTTTATACCTGTGATCATGCTTACATCCCTTACATCCAGAGACGATCATCAAAGGGGTATTGAAGTTGGCGCAGATGATTTTTTGAAAAAGCCCGCTGACAGGTTCGAGCTGGACAAGAAGATCACATCACTCCTGCGTATCAAGGACCAGCATGATTCCCTGCTCACCGAACTTGACAGGACTCACAGGTATCTCGACTATGTAGGAATACTGATCGCAGTGCTTGATCCTGAATGCAGGCTGATACATATCAATAAGAAAGGGACCGATATCCTTGGATGCAACAGAAAGAATATCATCAACCGGGACTGGATAGACCTTTTTGTGGCTGAGAGTTATGCTGACCAGGTACAGAGAAGATACAAAAACCTGCAAGAAGGACAGATTAAGCAGAATGAATACCATGAATATCCAATCCGTACTATCACCGGTAAAGAAAGACTGTTCAAATGGTATGATTCAGTCCTGAAAAATGAAGAGGGCAACTTCACAGGAATCCTGATATCAGGAGAAGATATAACCGAAAAAAGAAAAGATGAGATAAAACTGCAGGAGTATGCCAGCCAGCTGGAGCGTTCCAATGAGCTCAAAGATCTTTTCACAGATGTCCTGCGTCATGACCTCCTGAATCCCGCCGGACTTATAAAATCATTTAGCGAACTTCTTGAAGATACAGATCCGAATGATAGACAAAAACGCATTATAGAGAGCATAAACAGATCAACTGTGAAGTTGATCGAACTGATCGAAGGAGCATCCCAGCTTGCAAAACTGGGAGCTATAGATAAAATTGCCTTTGTGAAATGTGATATCACTTCCATGATACAGGATGTAGTAAATAATTATGTGCCTGATATGGATAAAAAGGACATTGTACTGGCAGACCTCCCGGAAAGTACATTCCATGCACTCGCAAACCCTATGATAGAAGGCGTTTTCACAAACTTACTGTCAAATGCTATTAAATACAGCCCCAACGGAAGCATCATTAAAATAAAGATAGACAACTCAGGAGACAAGCTGAAAGTCAGTTTCATCGATCAGGGAGATGGAATACCCGGTATTGAAAGATCAAACATCTTCGAGCGTTTTAAACGTCTCCACAAGGAAAATGTACAGGGGAGCGGAATAGGTCTTGCAATTGTGAAAAGGATCCAGGATTTGCATGATGAAGAAGTGGGTGTTACAGATAATCCGGAAGGAAAGGGCAGCATATTCTGGTTCACACTTAAGAAGGCATATAACTGAGTTTTAGCGTATTTTCAATTTAAGTGCCGGAAGATGAAAGAGTGTATAGTTGATAATTTACATGGCACCTTTAATTAAATTAAACCTGAAGAATTAATTAATTGCAATAAAACAGTCATCCAGGAAATATTCAGAATAAATTATAATATTGAACATATTTGCCTTGACTTGAAATTGCGCCCTTAAATTGGAAATTTCAAGTACCATCATATATAAGAGTTACTCATAAAATAACAGTAACCCTGAAATTTAGTAATAGGTGGGAGAGTTAAAAACACATTTACCATTTTTCTCACATCAAAGTGAAACACACTGCAAGAGATCTTTTTTTCAAAAATGGAACAAATAGGACAATAAATCATATGCAATACATTTATATATTATAAACTAGTACATGGGATTCCGTTGTACTATGAAAAGCAAGGCAGCTCCAAAACAGTACAACACAATCAATTACAAAGTACAGAAGGAAAAGACCATGCGACAAGTAGCAATATACGGAAAGGGCGGAATCGGAAAGTCAACAACAACACAGAATTTGACTGCATCACTCGCCACCATGGGAAAAAAGATACTGTTAGTAGGATGTGACCCTAAGGCTGACTCAACAAGAATGCTTCTTGGAGGTCTTAACCAAAAGACAGTACTTGACACATTAAGATCAGAAGGAGACGACTCCATCGAACTCGACCAGCTTATTCAGCCAGGTTTCGAAGGAATCAAGTGCGTGGAATCCGGTGGACCAGAGCCTGGTGTAGGCTGCGCAGGAAGAGGTATCATCACTTCGATAGGACTTCTTGAGAATCTCGGAGCATACGAAGATGATCTTGACTACGTATTCTATGACGTACTCGGTGATGTCGTATGTGGAGGTTTCGCAATGCCAATCCGTGAAGGAAAGGCACAGGAGATCTACATTGTAGCCAGTGGTGAACTCATGGCTATCTATGCAGCTAACAACATCTGTAAGGGTATCAAGAAGTACGCAAAGGGCGGTGCACGTCTTGGTGGAATCATCTGTAACAGCAGAAAGGTAGACGGAGAACGTGAACTTCTCGAGGCATTTGCAGAAAGACTCGGCAGCAAGCTGATCCACTTTGTGCCAAGAGACAATATCGTCCAGCGTGCTGAGATCAACAAGAAGACTGTTATCGACTTTGACCCGGACTGTGACCAGGCTCAGGAATACCTGACACTGGCCGCAAACATAGAATCAAATGACAAGTTCGTTGTCCCAACTCCACTTGAGATGGATGACTTAGAATCAATGATGGTAGAATTCGGTATCATCGAATTATGAGGTGTCAAGAATGCAAATGATCCGTGCAATAGTCAGACCGAACAAGGTCACTGACATTGTCGAAGAACTTGAGAAGGAAGGATTCGTATCCCTTACCAAGACCGATGTTTTCGGAAGAGGTAAGCAGAGAGGTATCCACACCGCAGAGGTACAGTTCGATGAACTTCCAAAGACGATGCTCATGATGGTAGTTGAAGACGCAGACAAGTCAAAGGTAATAGACATAATCAAGGGTTCAGCACACACAGGAAAGTACGGAGACGGAAAGATCTTCGTAAATCCGGTAGAAAACGCTTACACAATACGTACCGGCGAAAGCGGACTGTAAACAGGATGGAGACTATTAAATGAAGGAAATCACGGCAATTATCCGCATGAACAAGGTGCACAAGACACTTGATGCACTTTCTGACTGCGGATATCCTTCCTTTACAGTGGAAAAGGTGATGGGAAGAGGAAAGCAAAAGGGACTTTGCTATGAATTCGACCCACCACTTCCAGCACAGGAAGGAGTTTCATCAAAGAACTGTATTCCATTTGTTCCAAAGCGCCTGTTCACAATAGTTGTTGACGACAAGGCAGCTGAGAAGGTAATCCAGCGCATAATAAACATCAACAAGACAGGACATGCAGGAGACGGAAAGATCTTCGTGACCGATATTCCTGAAGCAGTCAGGATAAGGACCGGAGAAGAAGGCGAAATCACTGTAGGGAGGGAAGAACAATGAGTTCTGAAGTAGAGTCCACGCAGGAAGTCATCGATGAGATGATGAAGATCTACCCTGAGAAGGTCGCCAAGGACAGAAGAAAGCACTTTACAGTCAAGAGCTCCTGTTCCGACAATCATATCGAAGCTAACGCCAAGACCATCCCCGGCATAATGACAAACCGTGGTTGTGCCTATGCAGGTGGTAAGGGTGTGGTAATGGGACCTATCAAGGATATGGTTCACATTACACACGGACCAATTGGCTGTGGATACTACACCTGGGGAACCAGGAGAAATATGGGAAAGGCAGACGATGGCGGCGATAACTACCTGCAATACTGTTTCTCAACCGACATGAAGGAAACAGATATTGTATTCGGTGGTGAGAAGAAACTCAAGCAAGCTATCGATGATGCTGTCAGGATCTTCAAGCCGGGTGCGATATCCATCAATGCAACATGTCCTGTAGGACTTATCGGAGACGATATCGAAGCAGTTGCTTCGGAAGCAGAGAAGGAACATGGTGTAAAGATAATGGCCCTTCGATGTGAAGGTTACAGAGGTGTAAGTCAGTCAGCTGGACACCACGTTGCAAGTAACGTAATCATGGAGCATCTGATAGGTAGCGAAGAACTGGAGAACCCAACACCATTTGACATCAACATATTTGGTGAATACAACATTGGTGGAGATCTCTGGGAAATCAAGCCACTCTTTGAAAAGATCGGATATCGTATAGTTTCAAGTTTCACAGGAGACGGTTCATACCACAATCTTTCAAAGGCACACCAGGCAAAACTCAGTATCCTCCTCTGTCACAGGTCAGTAAACTACACCAACCGTATGATGGAAGAGAAATACGGAGTTCCGTGGCTCAAGGTCAATTACATTGGTGTCGAAGGAACAAAGAAGTCACTCAGGAAGATGGCTGAATTCTTCGATGACCCGGAACTCACAAAGAAGACCGAGGAAGTAATTGAAGAGGAAATGGCTAAGATCCAGCCAGAACTGGAAAAGTACAGGAACAAGCTCCAGGGTAAGACAGCATTTATCTTTTCCGGAGGATCCCGTTCACACCACTACCAGAATCTCTTTGAAGATCTCGGAATGAAGGTTGTTGTTGCAGGATACCAGTTTGCTCACCGTGATGACTATGAAGGAAGGCAGATCCTGGAAGGTATGAAGGAGAAGGCATCAAGCGGAATTCTTGAAGACCTCCACTATGAGAAGGAAGAAGGATTTGAACCTGCCATCAGCGAAGAACGCATGAAGGAACTCAAGGAAAAGCTTGGACTGATGTCCTATGACGGAATGCTTCCGGAAATGCCTGAGGGTACGATCGCTGTGGATGACCTTAACCACTACGAGACCGAATTCCTCATCAAGGAACTCAAGCCGGACCTGTTCTGTTCAGGTATCAAGGATAAGTACTGGGCACAGAAGATGGGAGTCCCGTCCAGACAGATACACTCCTATGACTACAGCGGTCGTTACACCGGATTCACTGGTGTACTGAACTTCGCCAAGGATGTGGACATGTCAGTGAACAACCCAAGCTGGAAGCTCCAGAAGACCCCATGGAAGGGAGCATAAGGAGGCCTGAAAATGTTAGATTATACACCAAAGGAAGATGTCCAGAGAGATGCACTGGTTGTTAACCCTGCAAAGATATGCCAGCCAATTGGCGCAACATATGCTGCACTGGGTATACGTAACTGTATGCCTCACAGCCATGGTTCACAGGGATGTCTCTCATACCTGAGAATGTGCCTTACAAGGCACTTCAGGGAACCAACGGTCGGTACGACCAGCAGTTTCTATGAAGGAACTGCAGTATTCGGTGGTGCATCAAACCTTAAGAAGTCACTTGCAAATATCGAAGCTGTATACACACCTGAAGTGGTTGCAATCCACACAACATGTCTGTCAGAGACAATTGGTGACGATGTCGGCCAGATCATAGAAGATGTAATGGAAGAAGAGTTGATCGACCCATCCATCAAGCTCTGTGCAGCATCAACCCCGAGTTATGTGGGAACCCACGTAACAGGTTATGACAACATGGTAAAGTCATTTGTCACAACCTTTGCACAGAAGACAAAGCCAAACGGAAAACTCAACGTAATCCCTGGTTTTGTGAACCCGGGAGATATTCGTGAGATCAAGAGATTACTCTCCATCCTGAATATCCCTGCAATCGTGTTCCCTGACCAGACAGATGTCCTGGATACAGGAATCGGCCAGGAAAGAGAACTCTTTGCAAATGGCGGAACACCGATCGGTGACGTAGAGGACAGCGCAAACTCCATGGGAACCATCGCACTATGCGGAATGGCCGGCGGAGCAGCAGCAAAGGTATTCCAGAACAAGTTCAAGATGCCGGTCCAGATCGGACCTGTGCCAATAGGCATACGCTTTACAGACAGGTTCGTCATGAAGGCAGCTGAACTTGCAGACGTTGCTATCCCAACGGAACTTGAACACGAAAGGTCAAGGGTCGTTGACATGATGACAGATGCTCACCCACACTTCTACGGAAAGAAGGTAGCAATATTCGGTGACTGTGACATCATCGAAGGTCTCACAAGCCTCGTGCTTGAGATGGGAATGGAGCCAACTGTGATACTCTCCGGTACGGTAAGCAAGGATTTCGAAGAAAGGGTTTCAGAAATGGTACATCCACTGTATCCTGACTCACAGATCCTTACCGGAGCAGACCTGTTCACCCTCCACCAGATAATCAAGAACGAACCTGTGGATATGCTGATAGGTAACACCTACGGTAAGCACATGGCACTAGCAGAAGACATACCATTGGTCAGGGTAGGATTCCCGGTCATGGACAGAGCAAACCTCCATCACTTCCCGGTTATGGGATACGCAGGAGCAGCTCGCCTGGTCGAGAAGATAGGAAACACATTCCTTGACATAAAGGACAAGACTATCCCTGAAGAAGAACTCGAGGTCGTACAATAAGCGACCTCATATATTTTGGAGTGAGAACATGCCAGACATTACAAGCGTGATAAACACGCTGGATGAAAGACAACCATACATCGCCCTGAAGCAGGCTAAAAAAGGAGGAGAACTTGCATGTGATAACACATCTATTGCAGGTTCCATGAGCCAGAGAGCCTGTGTGTATTCAGGAGCACGTGTGGCCCTAAATCCCGTCACCGATGCTATACACCTCGTACACGGCCCCATAGGATGTGCAAGTTACACCTGGGACATAAGAGGCAGCCTGTCAAGTGACAAGGAAACGTTCCGTACCAGTTTCTCAACTGATATGAAGGAATTAGATGTAGTATTCGGTGGTGAGAAAAAACTCTCGAAGTGTATTGACGAGCTGGTCGAGTTATACAACCCTCCGGTCATCTTTGTCTATTCAACCTGTATTGTCGGTATAATCGGCGATGATCTCCAGGCCGTTTGTAAGGAATCAACTGAGAGGGTAGGAATACCTGTGATCCCTGTGCAGTCAGAAGGGTTCAAGGGAACCAAGTCCGATGGATACAAGGCAGCATGTAATGCGCTAAAGGAACTTATCGGAACAAGGGAGCCCGAGATAAAATCCGAGTACAGGATCAATATACTTGGTGACTACAACGTGGCAGGAGATGTCTGGCTGGTAAAACCCCTCTTTGAGAAGATGGGAATACAGGTGATCACTTCGATGACAGGGGATGCAACCGTAGACAGCATCTCAAAGTCACACGGAGCACAACTGAACCTTGTACAGTGTTCAGGCTCTATGACATTCCTTGCTAAGTGGATGAAGCAGGAATTCGGAACTCCTTTCCGCAAGGTAAGTTACTTCGGCATAGATGATCTTGCTATCGCACTGCGGACCGTAGCCGAGTTCTTCGGTTCCGAGGAGATGATGAAGATCGCCGAAGAGATAATAGAAAATGAAACCAGGAGAATAATGCCCGAGATCAAGGCTATCAGAAGCAGGCTTGAAGGAAAGACTGCAGCGATCTATATGGGCGGTGCTGCAAAGGCACTTACACTTATCAAGGGCTTCCATGAACTTGGAATGGAAGTCGTAATAATCGGAACACAAACCGGAAAGCGGGACGACTACAAACAGATCAGCTACCAGGTCAAGGACGGTACGGTCATTGTGGATGATGCGAACCCGCTGGAGCTTGCTGACCTTATAAGGAAGCAGAAGGCAGACCTGATGGTAGCGGGTGTCAAGGAGAGATTCCTTGCCTACAAGCTCGGTGTGGCTTTCTGTGACTTTAACCATGACAGGGTCATTGAGTTCGAAGGCTATGATGGTTTCCTCAATTTTGCACGGGAACTTGACGCTTCCATAAACAGTCCTGTCTGGAAGGCATACGGAAGCAAGTTAAGACCGGCAAATGACGGAGATACGCCTTCGGAGAGTTCTGACCTTAAGGCAGAAAACGGGACAAAACTGAAAAGTTCAATAAAGGAGACTAACAAGATGCAGGATCTTAATACCGCTACACTGCACCAGGAGTCGATAGCATGACAGAGAGAAACTATTCCACGGTCAACCCCTGTATTATGTGCCAGCCAATCGGCAGTGTAATGGCATTTAAGGGGATAGAGGATTCCATGGTACTGCTCCATGGCTCACAGGGATGCAGTACATATATGAGACTCCACCTTGCACACCATTTCAGGGAACCTGTGGACATCGGATCCAGTTCCCTTAGTGAAAAGGGTGCTGTGTATGGCGGAAGCGAGAATCTCAAGAAAGGTCTCAAGAACCTTATATTACGTTACAGGCCAAAGGTGATCGGTGTTTCAACAACCTGTCTTGCCGAAACTATCGGCGACGATATAGGACGTATAATTGCCGAGTTCAAAGAGGAAGAGCCTGAACTTTCAGAAAACCTGATCATAATTCCTGTGCCAACCCCAAGCTATGAGGACAGCCATAACAGCGGCTACATCAAGGCAGTGGAAGCTATAGTGAAACAGTTCACAACCCATGAATCAGAAAGCGATATCTTCAACAACAAGCTCAATGTGGTGCTCTCAGAGAACATATCTCCGGAGGACACACGTGAACTCAAGAACATACTTTCCAACACCATAGGATCAAATTCATTCATATTCCTGCCGGATATCTCTGAAACCTTTGACGCACCTATGACAGGGGAACTCCAGAAGATATTCCCCGGAGGTACTACCCACTCCGATATAGCAGACATGAAGAACAGTGCTGCAACGATCGGCTTGGGAATAACTAACGATAACAGAGCAGTCGGTTACCTGGAACAGACCTTTGATATTCCTTCCCAGAATCTGCCACTACCAATAGGACTGGAGTACACTGACAGGTTACTGGCTGCACTGTCCAAAATAGCAGGAACGGATGTTCCAGAAGAGTACCAGAAGGAGAGAGGACGCCTCATAGATGCCATGGTGGACGCACACAAATATCTCTACGGAACAAAGGTCGCCATCTACGGAGATCCTAACAATGTCCTGGGCATGTTGTCCCTTGCTCTTGAAAATGGCATGCATCCAATTCTGGTTGTGGCTTCCAGCAAGTCACCCAGATTCGCAGAATATGCAATGGAAAGGGTCAAGCAGGTCAAGCCTGACTGTGATGTGACCATCCTCGAGGATGTGGACTTTGACACGTTCAATGATGCGGTAAGAAAGGCGAAGCCTGAAATGCTTATCGGCAATTCGAACGGTAAGTACATCGCAAAGGAGATGGGAATACCTCTTGTGAGAATCGGTTTCCCGATCCATGACAGAGTCGGTGCCCAGCGTATGCTCGATGTCGGATATCGCGGAGCGATGGAGATGCTGGACAGGATTACAAACACGATTCTGGAAGTACAAGAGGATAAGCTCGCTGTAAAATGGTCCGAACCGGAAAGCTACGTTCCGCTCGGCGAGGATTCGTTTCACTCCGCAGAAGCGTGAAGATGATAATAAAAACGTTTAACTAAAATGGGTTTGGAACCTGTCCTCCAAACCCGCCTCTTTTTTAATTTTTCATAATTACAGTAAAAACCATACCCTGAATCCATCTACCTAAATTAGTGGAATCCAGGAAGAATTAAGTCTGGAAATTTCAAAGAAAAAGACAACAGGATAGAATGATCCTGTTTCAGTGTATCCAGACCACTTCCGGCTCCTGCCTGGGTGGTCTTTCCCGGACCTTACCTTCGTATCCGAATACTATGGGTGCTATGACCCGGTAATCGTATGGAATCCCGAGTTCGCTCATGAACTCCTCATTGTCCTGGATGAAGCATGCGGTACCCACCCAGCAGCTGCCAATTCCCATGGAATGAGCTGCAAGCATCATGTTCTGGGCACACATTGCACAATCGTAGTCCGTTGTAAAACCTGCATTGCTACCAAGTACGATGATCAGCAGAGGAGCATTGTAGAAGATATCAAACTCTTCCTTTTTAAGCATCTTTTTAAACTCAGTAACATTGTCGCTTGGCACATCCTCAAGTTGCGAAAGCAATTTCGGTTTGCAGTAATCGGACATCCTTTGCATCATTTCCCTGTTCTGGATCACCACAAAGAACCAGGGTTCCGACCCAAAACCTGTGGGAGCGTGTATTCCCGCATCTATGATCGTATTTATGGATTCCTCGCTCACCTGCTTATCAGTATAGTCACGGACACTCCTTCTTGTTTTTATGTTCCGTATGACCTCGTTCTCTTCCCCCACCATGTATTTCACTCCTTATTTCTTGACTGCTCAAATTCCTTCCTTGATATCTGAGGAAGGTCATCAGGATTGTCAACATCCTTATGAACATAAAGACCGCACCAGCAACGCCTCATTGCGTCAAAGTGCTCCCTGTGGAAAGGTATACAGGGACATACCAGTTTCATATCGTGTTCCCGCTCTCCGGTCAATCCCTGACAGGGACAGTATGGACTTCCCTTTTCCTTTTCCAGATTTACTTCCTGCTCAAGCAGGAAATCAACCAGTTCCTCATCAGGACTGTATTTATATCCCAGAGACTCAATAAGTGGCTGGAACATATTTCTGAGTTGTTCTTTTCGCTTTTCAGTATCCATTAGCAACCCTTCATGATTTCAGCAATTTTGAATATTTCTCAGGGTTATAGCCTACCACTACATCTTCTCCGGTCTTGACAAAAGGGAAGGACATCTCCTCACCATGAGCCTTGCAGTCTTCCTGAATAGACTTTCGGGTTTCTTCATCGGCTTTATCGTAATCGATATACTCAAAGGGAATATCCTTTTCCCGGAAAAATTTCTTCGCCCTCATACACCAGGGACAGGTACTCAGAGTATACATCATTATCTTCTTCATTAATGATCACCTTCCATATTAACAAAAACCTGACCTTCAGAGATCTTAGTATCATATACAGGATTCTTAATCTCCGATGCAGTGAGAAACTCTCCGTTTCTGATATCGAATTCCCAGTCATGGCAGGGACATTTTACAATGAAACCTTCCATGGTCCCTTTTGAAAAAGGACAGCCCATATGTGGACATTTATTGGACATCGCGTAATAGTTTCCCTCCTGTCTGGCCAGAAGTATCGCATTACCTTCAAGAAGTAACGGCTTATTCTCACCGTCATTAATTTCATTCTCATTTATTGCAAAGATCCATGAAGCCAAAAATACACACCTTCTGTCAGGATTATTCTTTTAAAGCAGGACCAGGATTTTCCCGTCTTCTATTTTATTTTCATAAATTTCAAGAGCAGTATTATCATCACCATTATGCTTGCCGGATCTTATATCATATTCCCAGCCATGACAACCACATTTTAACGTATAGTCATCGATGAAATTTCCCTTGGACAGGCGACAGCCCATATGAAGACATTTGCCATATAGGGAATAGATAGTATCATCCTTCTTTACAAGAATAACAGGAGTGCCTTTTACCCTGGCAAAACCTATTTTTCCCTCATTCAGTTCATTTTCCTTCATTGCAAAGAACCAGGATTTCTCCGGCATATGATAACCTCCCATATAAAGCAGGGATTCACAATTATAAATAATTGTCGTGAACACACTCAAAAAGTGGAAATATCAGGAGTAATCACCGTCTACCCGGTGTTTGAAATACTGATATTCCTTCAGGACAAAGAACATACTAAGAAGGCTGGCAAACAGGTCAGACAGTGGGGAAGCCATCCACACACCTGAAAGATCGAAGTAGTATGGAAGCAGGATCACCAGTGGTATCAGGAAAAGTATCTGACGGCACATTGACAGGAAAAAGGATGGCCGGGCTTTCCCCACCGACTGGAACAGAGTAGTTCCGATCACGTTAATACCGATCAGAGGGCTTGCGAGAACCATTATTCTCATAGCGGATGCTCCACTGCTGATAAGATCCGCATCCGTACTGAACAGGCTGAAGAAAGTACCCGGGAACATGGATAACAATATCAGGCCTGCCAGCCCGAACATAGTAGTGACAATCAACGATTTTTTGACGGATTCATTCACCCTTGCATAATTTTCCGCACCGAAGTTGTAACCGACTATTGGCTGGAGGCCGTGTGAGATACCGATAATAGGCATAAGAATCAGCATCATCAGTTTAATGGCTACACCAAAGACGGCTATGGAAAGATCACCACCATAGACCGCAAGCACATTGTTTAGTACCAGCATCATGAAACTGTTGGATGCTCCCATCACAAAGGAACCAAAGCCAATCAATGTTATCTCTTTTATCAGTGGGAACTGAGGAACAAGATTACCCAGTTCAAGTTTCAGGGGACTTTTTCCGCTCATATAGTAGTGCAATAGATACAGAGTGCCTGCAAGTTGTGCAAGTACGGTTGCAAGAGCCGCACCCTTAACACCCATCCCGAATCCGAACATAAGGATGGCATCAAGGAAAATGTTCAGGACACCTGAGAAAACCATGTTGTTCATGGCAACCTTTGAATTACCCTCGGCCCTCACGAGATTGTTCAATACGAAACCGAAGGTAAATGCAAATGCGCCCTGCAGGATCACAACCGAGTATTCCTTTGCGTAGGGCAGGTTATCAGATGTGGCACCGAACAAATTCAGTACCGCATCTACATTGAAGAAGAACAGGATCTGGAAAATAATACTGAGTATCAATGTATATGCAAATACATTCCCGAGTGTCTTCTCAGCTTTATTGATATCCTTTGAACCAAGCATACGGGAAATTACCGAAGAACCACCCACACCTATACCAATGGATATTGCCATCATAAGCATCTGCAGGGGAAAAGCAACAGCTACGCCTGCAATTCCCAGTACGCTCTGTTCACCAAGTGCCCTGCCTACGAATAATGTGTCCACGAGGTTGTAGAATGCCTGTACCAGAAGCCCTATAATGGCAGGTGTTGACAGTTTCCACAGTAATTTGTTTATATCCTCTGTGCCTAAAAATTCACTTTTGTTGTTCATAGATTCTTCTGATTCTGTTATTTGTGTTTCTGGTCCGATTCTTTGTCGTATTCCATCAGTGTATCCTTTGCTTTGTCAAGGAGTTTCCTGAAGGTCTCTTCCTCTTCATCCGAAAACTGTGAAAGAAGGATCCGGTTCCACTTGTAAAGTGCATCATTGATCACAGGAAGCAGTTCACGACCCTTACCTGAGATGAAAACACGGTATATTCTCCTGTCAGCATCATCCCTCTCACGGTAGATGTAACCCTCCTTTTCAAGTGCTGTGATAGCACGTGTCGCGGTAGCCTTGCTGAGATTGAGATACTTTGCCAGGCTTTCCTGAGAACAGCCCTCCTTAGATGATAGAACAAGCAAGAAAGCAAACATTGGGCCCTTTAGATTATAGGATTCCAGGGCATTCTCGATGTAGAGGTGATTGTGCGTGAAGATGCAAGCGATCTTAGCACCAATCCTTTCAGATTGTTTCATAGATACTCCTTTGATGAATAGTTTCATGTGAAACTAAATTGTTTAACGTGAAACAAATATATAAACATATGGCAAGTTTCAAAGAAAAGAGAAAACGGTAAAAAAAATCAATAATAACTGGAAGATATGCTCATCCAGTTATCCGGCGCGTTTCCCAAATAATTTTCCAGGTCTATGAAGTATTCATTGTTGTAGTAATACCATATTTCCAGAACGGTATAGCCCTCATCCCGAAGAGTAAGTCCTGATGGAAAATTCTTGTATCTCTTAATTTGAATCTTACAGGTTACACCTGCAGAAGCCTAAATTAATGCAGAATGAGCAATAGTATAAATATCATGACACGGATTAACACAATACTCACAGGTCAAGTATAAAAGCAACAAGCGCATTGATTAAACTTATAGTAATGCAAGACCGTAATGGAGAACAGGCATGAGAATAGCGATACTTGGAGGAACAGGCAATATAGGCAGAGGGTTTGCACTTCGCTGGGGCCAGAAACATGACATAATAATCGGCTCCAGAAATGCTGAGAAAGCTGAAGCATTCGCCGGGGAATACAAAGAGATACTTGAAGACCGTGGATATGAGGCTCATATCACAGGCACTGACAATAAGACAGCAACAGAGAATGCTGAAATAGTTGTAATTGCTATCCGGTATAACCGGCTTCAATCCCTGATAGACCTGATAACTCCTGTTATCGATGAACAGATCTTTATCAGCGTTGTCGTACCCATGGAAAAGAACCTGTGTTATATAAGCCCAAATGCGAAACCTCGTACCGTGCCAATATCAAGTGACCAGTTCAATACCGACTATTTCTGTTTCACTATGCCTGAAGCAGGAAGTGCGGCGCAGGAAATCGAAAAGATGTTGCCTGCAGGAACAGAACTTGTATCTGCTTTCCATACAGTCCCTGCGAAAAAACTTGCAAATCTTGAACTGGAACTCAATTATGACATCGGGGTTTGCGGAAGCTCTGAATACTCTAAAAAGCTTGTATTCGAACTTGTGGAGGACATATCGGATATGAGACCTCTTGATACGGGTCCTCTTGAAGCCTCTGCAATGCTTGAGTCACTCACACCGCTTATCATCAATATTTCCGCAAGGAATAACATGAAAGATGTAAGTATTAAATTCATTTGAAACTGTTTTTGCAAACAGTATGCTCCAGGTTACAAAAACCAAAACCCAATCTTTTTTAACAGGGAGGTACGACCAGGCCTTCCTACAGAAGGTATAATTTTACCTTCAAATAATATTCAATCGCAGTTCTGTATTGACTGCTTAGAGATCAGAGGAAGTATAAAGGCGATTGAATGAAGATCAACAACAAAGACGATGTGATCAAAGCCATCGAAACACATAATGTCAAATTCATACGGTTACAGTTCACTGATATACAGGGAATAGTAAAGGATGTTGAGATCCCGGTGACACAGATAGAGAAGGCACTGAGCACCGGTATTTCCTTTGACGGATCATCCATCGAAGGAATGGTAAGGATCGATGAGTCCGACATGGTGCTCAGACCTGACACAAAGACCTTTGCAATCCTTCCCTGGGGAAAGAATAAAGGTGTCGTTGCCAGGATGATATGTGATGTTTACCTGCCCGACGGAAAAGAGTTCGAAGCCGACCCACGTTATGTCCTGAAGAAGGTTATGAAAGAAGCGCATGAGATGGGATACGAGTTCAATGTGGGACCAGAACTTGAGTTCTTCCTTTTTGCCAAAGAGGACGGGAAAGCCACAACCACACCCAATGATTACGGACGCTATTTTGAGTTCGCACCCACCGATCTTGCAGAGGATATCAGAAGAGATATTGTCCTTACGCTGACAGATCTTAATTTTGATATTGAAGCCTCTCATCATGAAGTGGCCTTTGGGCAGCATGAGATAGATTTCAAGTACGGTGATGCTCTTTCAACAGCCGACAACGTGGTAACCTTCAGGTATGTCACAAGAACCATCGCAAAGACCTACGGACTGCATGCAACTTTCATGCCAAAGCCCATTGCCACCGAGAATGGTTCCGGAATGCACATTAACCTGTCACTCTCAAAGGACGGTAAAAATGCGTTCTATGACCCTGAAGACGATATGGAGATCAGTGACACTGCAAGGTATTTTATTGCAGGTGTCCTCGAGCACATAAAAGCCATTTCCTGCATTGCAAACCCGCTTGTCAATTCATACAAGAGGCTCATACCCGGATACGAGGCACCGGTTTACATTACGTGGTCAGGAGCCAACCGCAGCTCACTTATCCGCATACCTTCAGCCCGCGGGAACAGTACGAGAACAGAACTTCGAAGCCCTGATCCTTCCTGTAACCCCTACCTGACATTTGCTGCCATACTTGCAGCCGGACTTGATGGCATAAAGAACAGGAAAGAGCCTCCCCAGATAATGGACCAGAACGTCTTCGACCTTACGCCTGAAGAACTAAAAGAAAGGTCCATTGAAATTCTGCCCAGTACCATAAATGAGAGTTGTAACTATCTGGAAAAGGACGAATTGATGAGGGAAAAACTTGGTGCACATGTGCATAACAACATCCTCAGGCTTGCAAGGGCCGAATGGGATGCATACAGGACACAGGTACATGAATGGGAAGTCAGCAGATATCTTAACACATTCTGATGCTGAAGAGAACATCATCATAAGAGAAGCTACAAAGGAAGACTTCAGTGAGGTCCTGCAATTTATAGAACTTGTTGACAGTGAGTTCTGCCCTCCCCTCTCACAGAGGGGAGGAGGGATCTATGAAAGAGTCCGGAACACTCTTGCAACCCCTGATGCAAACTATCTCATCGTACAAACTAAAAATCCGGAACACTCCGATAAACTTCATGGATTTCTTGCAATGGTTGGCTGCACCAGAGGGTGGCAGGGAAGGGACAGAGCATACATCAACTTTTTTGCTACGCGCCCGGCATATCGTAAAGCCGGACTGGGCGAGATACTGCTTGCAGAGCTTGAAAGAAAATTACTTGAAAAAGGCATTGATAAGTTATATCTCTGCACCTGGACCGGTAATAAGAAGGCTATGAGATTCTATGAGAAACTGGGATACAGCATATACTCTGTGATCCTGAACGACAGAGGCAGGAACATCAATACTTTCAATTACCGGAAGAAGATCGAACCTGCTAAATCTGCAAAACAATAATATAAGATTGTGTTCGATAAGAGAAGAGCTTTCCTTAAGACAGGTTGAAAAATCCCTTTCATAGCGGTTTTGTATATCAGGCATCCATTGCCGTACCTGACCGCTTTGAACATTGAAAAAGTCCGGACACGATACCTATTGCATGGTTAGGAAGAATAGAGGAAGTGTATAGGTACCGTGTCCATAAATGTGATATTTGTTTTTGGTTTATTCCTCCGGCATTCGGCCAAGCTTCTTTTTAGACAGCTTTTCCACCGATTCCAGATTCACATCATTTTCAATTGACAGTTTTCCATTGTCCACAGCACTCTCTATGAACTGTTTGCCCACGGCACTGCGTATGATCAGGGTCGTGTAACCTTTATCGCTGCCAATGGAACCTGCGGATACATCAGCATCCAGAGCCGTGAGATCCGTACAGATATTACATCCCGGACGTACACAGTCCTCAACGTCTTTCAGTGAGATGATGGTCATGTTCCCATCTTTCAGGGTGATCTCAAGTTTGCCCTTGACATCAAAGTGTATAATATCAAGAGGATCGATCTGACGCTCTGCAATAAGTTTGTCCTGTACGAGTTTCTCGTAATCAAATGTCTCGGTACAGAAAAGTCCCATTACAAAGCGGATATATTTCCTGAACGGACGCAGAAGATCAAGATCACTTTCCCGCATCTTTTCCACTGCCTGGACCACACATGGAACACCTACAACTGCTATGTTGGTGAACTTGCGCTTCATGACGGCTTCCTTGAGTGATGCGACAAGAGGAACCCACCAGTTGTATCGGCTTCCTGCCTGATGAACAAGTACTTCAGATGAAGTGATAACAGCGGATGAAGGCCTGAGCGTCCAGGGATCTTCCACGACAGTGACCACCGCATCGATCATACCTTCATCGAGTGCGTTTGTGAGTATTGCTGTCACAGCACCACCGCTCTGTTTTTTCGGGACTTCCATCTCTGCCTTTGCAGATACGATATCAATATAGTCTCCGAGAACCTCTGACGGTGCTTTGTCGATTCTGGGGCATACTGCATAGCATGCACCACAGGGTACTCCGTCATTTACATCCTTACAGTAACCACTGTTCAGAGGACTTGTGGAATCCCTGCCAATTTCAAAATAGATAGCATCTGCCGGGCATACGGCCACACAGGCACCACATGCTGCACATTTACCCGTATCCCAGATTTCTGCCTTAAGATCTAAATAATTTTTACCTGCCATTGTGATCACTCCCATGTGTATTTACCTGCAAATGGTCTGCTGCTTGCAGGAATTATTCTTGAGTAGTTCGTGTCCAGGAAAGGAGACGGGTCTATGTCGAACCTTCCACAGAACTCTTTTATCACAGGAGTCAGTCTCTGGAGGTCTTCACCGGTGAATTCAACCTTCTTGGCTCCTACACCGAGCAGCCTGTCGCTGACATCGCCCCGGATGACAATCTCGCCGCCGTGTATACCACTGCCGATACCACGGTCCTGGACCGCTGGCTCATGACCGATACCAAGCACAAGAATGAGTCCTCCGGCCATATATTCGCCAAGGAATGCATGGGACGTGCCGCCTACAACTAGTATCGGGCGCTTTCCCTCGTATTCTTTCATGTGGATGCCGCCACGATAGCCGATATTACCTTCAACAAAGACCTTACCGCCACGCATGCTGTGTGCAACGGCGTCACCGGCACTTCCGTGAATGACAAGTGAACCCTTATCCATTGTATTGCCCGGTGCATGTTCTGCATCACCGAATACCTCACACTCGGGACCGCTCATGAACATTCCAAGATCCCCACCGGGTACACCATTGATGGTGATTTTTGCATCGCCTCTCAGTCCATTACCTATGAAACGCTGTCCAAGAACATTATTGAGTACTATCTCCTTTACACCGGAAGCAATGGCAGCACGGATCTGTTTGTTCAGAGGGGTGTAGTGCACACCCTTAGCATCTATTACCACAGGTTCCACTTTCAGGCCCCCACGGATTCGATTTTCAGTACGTCAAGCAGACCTTCGTCAAGCATGTAACCACGCAGACGTTCACGGTTACCACGCAGGCTTTCAATACTGTTCAGACCTGCTGCTCCCATGAGTTCACTTAGCTCGAGTGTCCAGCCGCGGATCAGATTTGCAACGTTCTCAGATCCGACATCAGAGTCGATACGCTCAACCAGTTCCGGCCTCTGGGTTGCGATACCCCAGGGGCAGAGTCCACGATAGCAGCTGCCACAAACGCGGCAGCCAAGTGCTATAAGTGAGGCAGTTCCGATGTATACTGCATCCGCACCGAGTGCTATGGATTTTGCCAGATCTGCACTGTTACGAAGTCCGCCACTGGCTATGATGGAGACTTCATTCCTGATACCCTGGTCATTGAGCTTCTGGTCGACTGCTGCAATTGCAGCCTCGATTGGAATACCTACATTGTCCCTGAATACCTTTGGTGCTGCACCAGTACCTCCCTTGAAACCATCAATTACGACGGCATCGGCAGATGATCTTGCTATACCTGCGGCAATTGCAGCCACATTGTGTACTGCAGCGATCTTAACAAAGACCGGTTTCTCCCAATTGGTAGCCTCTTTAAGGCTGCGTACCAGTTGTGCAAGGTCCTCTATACTGTAAATATCATGATGAGGAGCAGGACTTATGGCATCCGAACCCAGAGGTATCATGCGGGTGCATGATACATCGGCACAGACCTTCTCTCCTGGAAGGTGTCCGCCAATACCTGGTTTTGCTCCCTGTCCAACCTTTATCTCAATGGCTGCACCACGTTCCAGATAGTCGATATCAACACCGAAACGTCCAGATGCGATCTGGACTATGGAATGGTCCTGATATGGATAGATTGCCTCGTGCATACCTCCCTCACCGGTTCCCATGAAAGTGCCGGTCTTTGCAACTGCCTTTGCAAGACTGAGCTGTGCATTCAGACTGATAGCACCGTAGCTCATGTGACCGATCATAATGGGAGTATCGAGCTTGAGATTGGGAGCAAGCTTTGTATTGAGTTCCACATCTCCATCCTTCATTGTGAAATCAAGTTTTTCAGGCTTCTTTCCGATGTAGGTCCTCAGTTCCATTGGCTCTCTCAGAGGATCGATACTCGGATTGGTTACCTGGCAGGCATCCAGTACAAGCCTGTCAAATATAATAGGATAGTCAACTGCATTCCCCATTCCTGACAGGATTATCTTTCCCGAACGTGCCTGGTTTATCACGTCTTCACGTGCCTCTGTTGTCCAGAGAGGGTGGCTGCGATAGTCCACAGGCCTCTCCTGAAGCATTATGGCATCCCTGGGACACATGGAGATACAGCGATGACATGCTGTACATTTACGGGAGTCGATGATTATCTTATCATCCTCTATCCTGTACACACCGTATGAACAGTTATCGACACAGCGCATACATTTCATACACTGGTCACGATCAATGCTTATCTTGTATTTCAGGGGAACGCTACCAAGACTCATTGTGTAACCCTCCCGATGACAGGCTCTCCTGCCCTTGGCATATAAATTCTTTCCACATCCGGGTCCATTATACGGATAGCTGCCTCTTCACTGGAGATATAGAGTTTTGAATCGTTTTCTCCTACTACAAGGGGACGCAGCTTGATCCTGTCAGTAAAGCCGACTATTCCATCCTTTGTGGCTATTACTATTGCAAATGGACCGTTCATCAGTGCAGGGCCGTATGTCAGGCGCAGTGCACGCATGAACTCTTCTTGTTTTTCCGGCATTTCGTCGATCTCATCCCAGAAAGGAGGAGCAAGAGCTTCTACCACCATATCCGACGGAAGACCATGTCTTCTGCCAATCAGATCAAACAGATAAGCTACAACTTCTGTATCTGTTGACATTGTACATTGGTAACCGTGACTTTCCACATAGCGACGGTTGGTACCATATGAGGTTATCTCGCCATTGTGAACGACCGACCAATCGAGAAGGTTGAAAGGATGAGCACCGCCCCACCATCCGGAAGTGTTGGTAGGATAACGGTTGTGTGCAAGCCATATGTAGCCTTTGTAGTCCTCTATTCTGTAAAAGTTGGCTACATCCTCGGGCCATCCCGATGCCTTGAAGACTCCCAGGTTTATACCTGAGGAGAAGACCAGAGCACCTTCAACGGTTGAATTGATGGTCATCACGAGACGCTTGACATTATCGTCATCGGGATTGGTGGTACCCACCATCAAATCGGTGTAGGGTTTGAAAAAATATCTCCAGGGGATATGCTCTCTTTTAAGATTGGGCTGTTCATATGTAGGGATCTCTTCCTGGTAAACGATCCTGCCCCATTTTTGCAAAATCCGGTCTACATTTGTTTTTGGTTCTAACAGATTATCAAAAAAAACGTGGATAGCATAACAATCGGAGTAATCAGGATATATACCATATGCTACATATCCGGCTCCTTCACCACTTCCTCTTTCATCCATCAGACTCAGGGCCTTCTTTATACTGGATCCATCCATTCTGGCCATGGTCCGATCGATTACGCCTATAATTCCGCACATGTTGATCACTATAAGTATTTAGTCTTTGGGGGGCTATGAAATAGTACTAACCCAATATGAACTTAACCATGCAAAAAATCCATATTGAAAAGCCCGATTCTCGTGAACAACTCTGATTCACGTTTTAGCAGCAAAAAAAGGCTGCCTGTCAAAGATATAGTTATTAGTATTTGTTGTTTGAGTTTTTTCTTAATTTAAAGTAAGGGAATTATTTCCCTTACAATATGCTAAGATAGGTGTCAAGTTCCCACTGGTGGACCTGAGCCTTGTAATCGTCCCACTGGGCAGTCTTGGATTCGATGTAGTTCTTAAATACATGCTCACCAAGCACATCCTTGACAAAGTCACTACCAGCCATAAGGTCAATTGCTTCCTTAAGGTTACCTGGCATGGATTCGATACCTTTTGCTTCTCTGTCTTCCTCGGAGAGCTGGAAGAGGTTTACATCGGTTGATGTTCCTGCATCCATTCCCTTCTCAATACCGTCAAGACCTGCACAGAGCATTGCAGCGAATGCAAGGTATGGGTTACATGCTGGGTCCGGGCATCTCAGTTCTACCCTTGTACCCTTTCCTCTTGTTGCAGGGATCCTGATAAGGGAACTGCGGTTTGCTGAAGACCATGTACAGTAGATAGGTGCCTCATATCCTGGAACAAGTCTCTTGTATGAGTTTACTGTTGAATTTGTGATTGCAGCGAAGTCACGGACATGTGTGAGGAGACCTGCAATGTACTGCTTTGCAGTTTCTGAGAGCTGGTCTGATGTGTTTGGATCGTAGAATGCGTTCTTGCCGTCCTTCATGAGGGACTGGTTGGAGTGCATACCTGAACCGTTTTCACCAAAGAGTGGTTTTGGCATGAATGTTGCGTAGTAGCCCATGTGTGCTGCAATGGACTTTACAACATATTTGAATGTTACAATGTTGTCACATGTGGTAAGTACATCACCGAATCTGAAGTTTATCTCGTGCTGTGATGGAGCTACCTCGTGGTGGGATGCTTCGATCTTGAATCCCATATCCTCAAGAGCAAAGTCTATTGCTCTTCTTACATCCTGTGCCTTGTCAAGAGGTGTGAAGTCGAAATATCCACCGTGGTCTGTAAGGTTTGTGGTTGGGTGACCATTCTCATCGAGCTCAAACAGGAAGAATTCACACTCAGGACCGATATTCATTGTGTAGCCCTTTTCTGCTGCCTTCTCGATAGCTCTTTTCAGGACGTATCTTGGGTCGCCTTCGAATGGTTGACCGTTTGGTCTGTATACATCACCAATGATACGGGCGACTGCGCCTTCCTGAGGTCTCCATGGGAGAATTCTGAAGGTTGTTGGGTCTGGCATGAGGATCATGTCGGACTCTTCGATCCTTGTGAAACCTTCGATTGATGAACCATCGAACATTACACCATTTTCAAATGCTTCATCGAGATCTTCTGCAGGGATTGCCCAGCTTTTGATCATACCCATTGTGTCGGTGAATTGGATTCTTATGAATTTAACATCGTTCTCAGTTACAGCCTGTAACACTTCTTCCTTTGTTACTGGATTTGATTTTACCATTTTGATTACTCCTCTATTCATTAGGGGTTGTAAGTATCCCATTACCTATTATCCTCTATAAATAAGTATCGCTTTGTAGTTGGCATGAAAACCCCATTTCTAACTCCTACAAACAAAGAGAGCTTATAACTAATAAACATGCACGGTAGAGTTTCTATTTGGTACACGGAAGAATAAGTGCTCCAATATGCAGACGTTTTCCCAGTAAGCTAAAGGATCTCAGAACGTGGAAGAAAAACAAGCGATAACCCTGACCGAGATTTCGGACCATTTTTTGTCGGAAGGTTTATCAGATTTGCAAAAAATACAGAGAAGGAGCTATAATTTTACTTCACGAAAAAGCTCTCAAAAATGTGAGTACCATGTCTTATACATCACAGGACAATGCAGGCATATCAAGCGGAGTCAAAAATGCCTGCAAGGATATATTCAAGTGTATGCAGTGTGGCGTATGCAGCGGCAGCTGTCCTTCCGGCAGGCATACCAGCCTTAACATCCGGAAACTTGTCAGAAAAGCCGCCAGGAATTCCGACGTGATCCGGGAAGAGGAATTATGGATGTGCACCACCTGTTACAACTGCCAGGAGCGCTGCCCGAGGAACATTGATATCGTAGACGCAGTACTCGGTATCAGGACACTTGCAGCACATGAAGGGATAATGCATTCCGAGCACAGAAAGGTCAGTGAACTTCTCCTTGAGCATGGTCATGCAGTGCCAATTGATGAGGAGAACAGAAAAAACAGAGTTGAGATCGGACTTGAAGAGTTACCCGAAACCGTCCACAAGTATCCGGAAGAGCTTGAAGAAATAAAAACACTCCTCAGCTCATGTGGCTTTGACAGATTGCTGGGAAAGAAAAGGAAAGGGAGCTTGAAGAGGAAGTAAAATGAAAGGACTTACAATCTTTCTTGGCTGCCTGATACCAAACAGATATCCCGGTATAGAGATGGCAACCAGGTTATGTCTTGCAAAACTGGATATCGATTTTGTCGACCTTGAAGGTGCTTCCTGCTGCCCTGCCCCGGGAGTGTTCAGATCTTTTGACGAACCAACCTGGCTTGCTGTTGCAGCCCGCAATATAGTACTTTCCGAAACCCTGCAGAGAGACATACTGACCATATGCAACGGATGCTTTGCTTCACTGGCCGATGCAAACCAAATATTAAAGAGCGAGCCGCAGTTAAGGGAGAAGACCAATGAGCATCTGGCAAAGCTCGGAAAGGAATTCAAAGGAAATGTCGAGGTCAGACATATAATAGAGTACCTCTACAAAGACGTAGGTATAGATAATATAAGATCACATCTGGATAAAACACTTGACCTCCGGGTTGCCGTGCATTACGGATGTCACCTGCTCAAACCATCAAGGAGCAGGGGGCTTGGAGCCTTTGAGCGTCCTGAGTTCTTCGACGAGCTGATCGAGTGTCTGGGTGCAACAAGTGTGGATTACCCGGATAAGATGGAATGCTGCGGAGCCGGTGGAGGAGTGCGTTCGGCATTAAAGGACGATTCCCTGAAGATGGCAGACCACAAACTCTCCCGAATAAAGGAGGCGAATATCGACTGTATAGTCAATGCCTGTCCTTTCTGCCATATGCAACTTGATGCGGGCCAGGAGGAGATCAGACAGAAGACCGGAACAGACTATAATATACCGGTATTGCACTACACGCAACTTCTGGGACTGGCAATGGGTTTTCCCGCGGAGATGCTGGGGATAGACCGAAATGTCACTATCAATAAAGACTTCATTGAAAAGATAGAACGTATATTACTATCAGAGGAAATGGAATAATCGTGAAGAAAAATCTATATTCTATATTATAGTATCCTGAACATAAGATTCCACCAATAAGTTTAAGAAACTGAATGCTATTACAGTGTACCGCGATATGAGCGTGTGGCCTAGTCAGGATATGGCGGCAGCCTCCTAAGCTGCAAGCCGGGGGTTCAAATCCCTTCACGCTCGCTATTTTTCCTTTAATGATTTCCGGAGATCTATGATTGATAATAAGAAAGGCTATTGTTAACGATATACCAGGTATAAAGAGCATCATAGATAACTATGCAAAACAGGAACTGATGCTCCAGCGTTCTTTAAGTGAACTCTATGAGTTCACCCGCAGTTTCTACGTCTGTGAGATAGATAACGAGATCATAGGCTGCTGTGCCCTTCAGGTAAGCTGGGAGGACATGGCAGAGGTGATGTCCTTTGCCGTAAAGAAAGAATATCGAGAACAGGGTATCGGCACCGAACTTGTAAGATCCTGCCTTGATGAGGCAAAGGACCTTGGAATAAAAAATGTATTTACGCTGACCTATGCAGTTCCCTTCTTTGAGAAGCAGGGGTTTAAGATAATCGACAAGCAGCTACTTCCACATAAGGTATGGAGCGGGTGTATAAAGTGTCCCAAATTCCCCAATTGTGATGAAGTTGCAATGCTGAAAGAGATATAAACCTGAATGTCACAGGGGCTTCTCAAAATAAACAGCCCTGTCCTCTTCTTTTACCCTGATAAAACCATGTCCCAGATAGAGTGATATGGCCTTTTTAAGAGACGGGTCGGTCTTAAGCCTTACAAGCGAATAATTCATCTCTGCGAATTCAAGTGCCTTTCTGAACAGGGCAAGTCCCAGACCTCTGCCCCTGAATTCTTTTTTTACATAAAGCCTTTTGATCTCACAGATACCTGAGCCAAGGTTCCTTACCGCAGAACTACCTGCTATCTCTCCGTCATCTATAGCCAGGAAGAAAGCACCTCCATTTTCAATATAGTTGCCTTCTATATCATCAAGGTCAGAATCCTTCAGAGAATCACAGACAAAACCTTCATCGGAGAGCACACCGATAACAAAAGACTTTGCTTTTTCGGAATATTCCGGAGAGAATGGTATGATATTCATTTGAGATATGCTCCGGGATCTTTCAGGAAATCAAGGGCAAGCGTGTGAAGTAACCGCACACCGATCATCAGTATGTCCTCATCTATATCAAAACTTGATGAATGGTTCCCTTCAAGAATTCCTTTTTCTACATTCCTTGTTCCGACAATAGCATACATCCCCGGGACTTCCTGCAGATAACAGGCAAAGTCCTCGGCACCGAATATTGCGTTGGCTTCCGGGTTGACCTTCAGGAAGATGCTTTGCAGCAATCCAGTGGCTTTCTCTGTGAATGCCGGATCGTTATAAAGCACTGGATACCCGTACTGAACATCAAGTTCATAGGAAGGGGTTCCGGCATGGGAATTATACGAATACGCCTCCATGAGTGAATCAAGAAGCGAGGACATAGAGGTTTCTATAATCCCGGTATCCTCATCAGAGAATGTCCTGAAACTGCCTACGATCTCCACTTCATCAGGGGTCCTGTTGAATTGTTCACCACTGTTTACAGTACCGAAACCGAGTACGTAATCCGACGGACCTATTTTTTCGCTGATGCCTGACTTCAGGGATGATATGAACTCAGCAGCTATTGCTATTGGATCAACGCAGTATTCGGGAATTGAATGATGTCCCCCTTTTCCGAATATCTTTACTGTGAACCGGTTGGAGCTTGCCATGAAGGGACCCGGGCGCAGGTTGATAACGCCGACATCAACATTCCCGAAGATATGGAGACCAATGACAGCATCAACACCTTCCAGACCACCTTCCCCGATTATCCGGGCCGCTCCGCCGGGAGGTACTTCCTCAGCAGGCTGGAATATCAGTCTCACAGAACCATTGAAAGAGTTCCTTTGCTCCTGCAAAAGTCTTGCCAGCCCCAGCACGATAGCCATATGACCGTCATGCCCGCAGGCATGCATGACGCCGGGATTCTCTGAGATATAATCTTTATTGAACTCCGTCTGCTTCTCAACTGCGGCAAGCGCGTCCGTGTCGGAACGAACAGCTATGCATGGACCCGGACCTTTACCGTATAAATCGGCAATAACCCCGGTATCAGCGATTCTTTTACATTTTATGCCGAGCTCTTCAAGCACGGATATTATTCTTTCCTGTGTCCGGTACTCATTGAAACTCAGTTCCGGATCACGATGGAATTGTCGCCGAAGGTCTATTATCCATTCATCAAGGGCTTTCAACAGATTCACCTATCAGTATTTCAGAACAAATACACAACTAATGGATATAATCAGATCTATTTAATTCATTTGAAAATACATGAATCATTGCAAACCGTTTTTATGCATAAGTACAATCTACTGTAACCAAGATCTGAAAATAAGCAATGGATGATACCAATGATAAAAACAAGGATAAGGGATTTCCTTATAACAGAAGATGACTGGATATTTGCAGTTTCTGATTATTGCCATCCTCATGGCATAAGGTCGACCTTGAGGTATGTACCCGATGAGAGCGGGGAAAGAGAGCTCAACGGGACCCGATACAAGAAGTATGATTTTGATGTTTCCTTTGATTTCATGCGTGAGAACAGGCCCGAGTGGGTGGAGGATGTGCACGTGGTCCCGGAAGACAAGATCAAAAAAATCCTGAGACCAAACGATGTTATCGAAGACTTAAGCAAATCGGATAGTCGTGTTCAGGCGATCGTCAGTACACTTAAAAAAGCAGGCGTACCGGAGGATAAGATGGGCGTAACAGGTTCATTCTTACCCGGCCTGCAGAACGAAGGCTCTGATGTTGATTTTGTTGTCTACGGAGCAAACTGGTTCGTTGCACGTGATGCCATAAAGGATGCAAAGCAGGAAGGCGGACCCATCGAGGATATCGATGAAGAGATGTGGAAGAAGATATACCGCAAACGTATACCTGAGATCAGTTTTGATGAATTCGTCCTCCATGAAAAAAGGAAAGGAAACCGTGGGATGGTTGAAGGGACATATTTCGACCTTCTTTTTGTGCGGGACTGGGAACAGATAAAAGAGCCGATCCGCAGGGGAGAAGATATCGGAAAAATGAAAATCGAAGCGAAGGTGACAGATGCTGACCTTGCCTTTGACAGTCCTTCAGTATACAAAATAGAACATGATGAGATAGATCATGTGCTCTCCTACACTCACACATACGCAGGTCAGGCTCTCGCAGGTGAGACCATCGAGGCCAGCGGCACGGTGGAGCAGGTCGGCGATCTCAAAAGACTTGTTGTGGGCACATCAAGAGAACCTAAAGGAGAATGGATTCGTTCTCTGACACTTCTTGAAAAAGAAGGATTTATTTGAGCAGTTCTATCAAAAAAATAAAGTCAGCGGGTGGCCGGATCAGCCGCCACCTGTGAACTGCCCTATGTCTACAGATTCCGGACCCACGCCATATTCACGCATGTATTCTTCTGCTTCGGCGGCGGTCCTGGTTGTTTCGGTCTTTTCCTTAAGTTCGCTCTCATCTGTTATGACAAGGGTTTCCACTTTATAGTAGAGCTGGGTACTGTCAAGAAAAGCCCAGATGCCTTCTTCATCCGATCTTATATCAACAACCCTTCCAACAGTACCGGTATTAATGTACCTTACAACTGTCCCGGCTTCTATGGGGTCCCCGTTTATGTCTGAAGCAGTCAGGTTTTCTGTTTCTTCCGCCAAATAAATCCCTCATCTGAAAATAAATATAAATATGGAACAAACAGGATTAATACCTGTCTGTTGATTATTCCTGCGAGATCTCACTGCGCAGCTCACCAAGGGTTGCAACCCTTTCGGCAAATGCATTGTGCCTGTGGATACTTTCCTCGTTGATCTGCTTTATGGTTACAATCGCTTCATCCGGTAGTTTGGCGAATTCCCTTACGACATTCTTTGCCATTGTGCGCACACAGTCCTCAACAAATTTGGGGTTGTTGTGTGCTGTCTGGACAACCATGGCCTCGTCGGAGCGCTTAAGCAGCTCATATACGCTGGAACTCATTGAATTCTCAATGATCTCGATGATCTTTTCGAGGGAGACAAAGTTATTACCTTCCACTTCAATGGATATTATACCCCTACCACGCTGGTTATGGGTCGCCATGGGCACCCTGTGAAGGAACTTGGCGATCTTTGTGTTATCGATCCCCAGGGCTTCCAGCTCCTGTCTGGCGTTATCCCTCATGATCTCCTGGGCGCAGGGACATGCGGTCATTCCTACGACTTCGGCACCGATAAGTTTCTTGACTGCCATTTTCTCCACATCATCGCGCAGTGCGATCGCTTCTGCAAAGATGTCAACAACTTCCTGACATTCCATCTTTGTGGATGGTGATTCTCTTTTTATCACATATTCGCTTTTCAGTATAACTTCTGCACGTGTTGCGTATTCATGACGCGTCAGAAGACTCTGGGCCACATCACTGCAGAGCTGCTCGATCTCATAGACAGGCAGCTTGACAGCTTTTTCAAGAACCTCATCAACCGCTTCGAAGTTGCGGGAAAGGTTTGCTCCCTTCAGGTGAGAAGGAAGGTCCACGAAAATATCAAACGTAGCTATAAGAACAACAGGACGTTTTTCTTTTCTCTTGACCTCAACGAGTTTCTTTACGTTGGTAACCCCTACACGGGTAAGATTGATTGGGATTTGAGGCTTATTAGCCTGTATATCCGGTAGTTTAACGACTGGAACTTCCATGATATTACCTCAAAATGAAAAATAAGAGTGTAAAGCTCTTCAGTAAATTACTAATAAGCACTTGAAATGGACTCATTACATGTAAATGTTGTGTTAAAAAAGAAATGCCGGAATGATCTCAAATATGGATAGTTACATAGTAAAATATTTACTTGTAATAGTAAGTAAGCTCTCCTGATACCATAATACATAAGCAGAATAAATCAAGTTAATTTGTCTTGTTGCCTAATAGCGCTCAAGTGTAAAACGAACTATTACAAAAAATACTGAAATTAGCTCCATCCGGGGATTTTTCGCTATATGAAATTCACTATTGTGATAAATCAGGTACAAAAGACTACATTAAAAGAAAAATATATATACTTTACATACCAAATACGATAAGCAGTGGTAATCGCATGATGATTACGAGGTGACAAGATGTCTGAAACAAGAAATTTTGTGTTAAGAGATAAAAAAGGAAATGAACACGGGGTGTTCACCGGAAAGCAGCCACGACAGGCCGCACTTAAGGTAGCTAACAGAGGCAAAGGTACAAAATCCAAGCCAGAAGATATCAGACTCCGTGAACGTGGAACCAAGAAGATCCACATATTCAAGGGATGGAGAGAGATGGTCAACGCACCAAAGAACAAACCTGACTGGATGCCCGACAAGATCAACAAGCCATTCGTAAAGAAGGTAGGAATTGAGAAGCTCGAAAAGCTCTGATCATTCATAACCCATGCAGATGGGTTTCTTTTTTTAATTTGGTATTTTATAGCGCCAAAGAAGTTTTAAATCGTTAAAGGTAAATTCATACCATTCACAGGTACTGGGACAGATACATCTCCCTTCCGTTTCCCGGCAATAACACAGGTAGTAACATGACACTCAAAAGAGAGAATGTGCTGATAGAAGCACTTCCGTATATCAGGGATTTCCATAATTCTGTAATGGTGATAAAGGTCGGCGGACATGCAATGGTCGACCCCGAAGTAATGAGCGACATAGTACAGGATATCGTACTGCTCAGATTCGTAGGCATCCACCCGATAATCGTTCACGGCGGAGGACCCGAGATCACCCAGAAGATGGAGCGCATGGGAAAGAAGCCGGAGTTCGTTGGCGGATTACGTATAACCGACGATGAGACCCTGGAGATCGCAAGGATGGTGCTTGTAGGTAATATCAATACCGAAATAGTCTCCCTCATAGGCAAACACGGAGGCAAGGGCATAGGACTTTCCGGAAAGGACGGAAGGATGATCATAGCAAAAAAGAAGCCATCCCAGAAAGTTATCATCGAAAGTATCGAGCACGAAGTGGACCTGGGATGGGTGGGAGATACAGAGATCATAAACCCGGACCTTCTAAACATCGTCATAAAAGAAGGATACGTCCCGGTGATATCACCGATCGCGACAGACCTGAGCGGGAAGGCCCTGAACCTTAATGCTGACACCGTTGCAGGGGACATTGCCGCTGCCTTAAATGCCGAAAAACTGGTCCTTATGACCGATGTACCCGGCCTGCTGAAGGACATCAATGATAAGTCATCCCGTATTTCAAGGGTTACCATAGACGAGATCGAGCATCTGATCGAAGAAGGAGTCATCACCGGAGGCATGATCCCAAAACTCAGAGGTGCCGGAACTGCTGTTAAAAGTGGTGTTGAAAAGATCCATATTATCGATGGAAGTATATCCCACTCTATTTTACTCGAACTGTTCACAGATTCCGGGATCGGAACAATGGTATACAGTGACTGAAAGGGATATACTCCCTTTCAAAAAAAAAAACTATTTTAATATCAATCGTTAATGGGTGTTCCGAAGGTGTGATCATCCAGTTGCAACACACATTCCCAGAGATCTTTACACTCACAGTCAGGGACTTCCAGAAGGGAAATATCCTGTGAGAGCGAGAACTGCCTGATCAGATCCGCTACATCCCTGCTACACTGCTTACAATTATGGGGACCCCTTTTCGAGCCCGCACCCACAGGGTCGGAGCTTATAACCATATCAGGAAACTCAGACTTGGTCCTTTTGAGTATCTCGATTATACTCCACAGCCATGGAGGACGGTACTGTCCCTTCTGCCAGAGCCTCTCAACATAGGTACCATTCTGGATGTTACACAGGTTTATCGAAAAAGTGTCACTGAAAGGAGCTGCATCCCTTACGGACTTAACAATATCCTCTAGTGCCTGTTTCTCGGACAGGAAAAGAGGTTTGAGCATCAGGTAAGTCTTAACAGTGGCACCGTTCTCCCTGGCAATCACCGCAGCTCTTTCGAAATCATCGAATTTGAAACCCTTATTGATAGATTCCCTGCGGATCAGGTCCGAGCTTGTTTCAAGACCCATGGCCACCTCAAAGGCTTTTCCACCGAGATATTTACGGCAATCCTTCACTGCCTCCTCGCTGACAAATTCCGGACGGGTTTCCGCCAGTACCTTGCTAACCCTATCATCCTTTTCCAGAGCTGATAGAATACTGTGCCTTACAAGAAGCGGAATTTCCCGTATGTCAAGGAAGCTGCCCGAGGTGAATATCTTGACCATGAAGTTCTCAAAACCGGATGCTTTTTCCATGGCATTCTCGAGCTGTTTTATGAGGTCAGTATCCGAGGGCGGAGTCTGCGCGCTGTCATAGACATAGCCGCACATGGTACAGCCTCCTGCCTTACCCCACCAGCATCCCGATGTCCGGAAGATGATGGTAAGTGTATCGATCTTTTGACCATCTACCAGGTCTACTCCTGTCCATGCCGCACAGGGCTTATCAGGAGCAGAGGGTTTTACCCTCTGTCTGTTCCTAATTTCAAGAACTGCTTTATTGAGTGACATTTATTCGAACTCTATTGTCGCCGGGGGTTTTGGAGTAAGATCATAGACCACACGTGCAACTGTCGGAAGCGCGGCTGAGATACGTGATTCGATCCTGCTGAGTACTTCCCATGGCAATTCCATGGCCTCTGCGGTCATACCATCTCTTGAACCGACAGCCCTTACCGCAACTATCCATCCGTGGACCCTTACATCACCCTTAACACCGGTGCCTTTGCCCACAATAGCGGCAAATGTCTGCCAGGGGTGGAAGCGCTCAACAAGTTCTTCCTCAACGATGGCATTGGCCTCTCTTACTATCTCAACAAGTTCTTCTGTGACCTGCCCGACTATCCTGACAGACAGACCCGGGCCCGGGAAAGGCATCCTCTCTGAGATCTCATGGGGAAGATCAAGGGCACGTGCCACTTCCCTTACCTCATCCTTGTAGAGATCCTCTATCGGCTCCACAATAGCCTTAAAATCGATCACAGAAGGAAGACCACCCACATTGTGATGTGACTTTATGCCGCCTTCGGACTCTATCCTGTCGGGATAGATGGTTCCCTGTATAAGGCAGTCTGCTTCCAGTAACTTTGCTTCCTCTTCAAAGACACGTATGAAGGTCTCACCCACTGCCTTGCGTTTCTCCTCTGGATCCTCGATTCCTGCAAGGGCTCCGAGGAAGCGGTCCTTTGCATCAATGACCTGAAGGTTCATGTCACAGAAGATCTCTTTTATCCGTTCGGTCTCTCCCTTTCTCATCAGGCCTGTGTCTATATAGATCGGTGTGAGCCTGTCTCCTATTGCACGGTGTGCCAGGATCGCGCAGACTGAACTGTCAACACCTCCCGAGAGTGCTATGATAGCTTTGCCCTCGACCTGCTGGCTTATCTTCTCTATAGCTTTTGGAATGAATTTATCTACTTTTACCATGGATACGAACTCCGGTAAACGATTATTCAGTGATTTTCAAATCAGATCAATTCAAACTGATCTTAAATACGTTCAAATGAGATTTACTCCTCAGATATAAGTTCGTATTTATTAATGCTCGCCTTCGTGAAATACTACAGGAAAGGAAAATAAAAAATCCACTGTATCATAAATATTACTTACACCCTGCTTGCCAGAATGTTATATATCGCGAGTTCGTATAGGCAGGACAAAGGATTACGGTAAAAAGATGCATCGAACTCTCCAGAAGTACTTTGGATATTCGTCTTTTCGTCCGCTTCAGGAAGATATCATTAAGGACGTACTGGAAGGCAGGGACACTTTTGTACTGATGCCAACAGGAGGAGGAAAATCACTGTGCTACCAGTTACCCGCTCTTCTCATGGAGGGGTTGACAGTGGTTGTCTCTCCGCTCATCTCCCTGATGAAGGACCAGGTTGACAGCCTGCAGGCTAGCGGTATCAATGCCGCTTACCTGAACAGTACCCTCAGCCATAGTGAGGCAAAGAGGATATACAGGGAGATAGAGAACAACGAGATCAAAATCCTGTATGTGGCCCCTGAAAGGCTCACAATGTCCCATACCATATCACTGATACAGAAGGCAAATGTAAGCCTGTTCGCAATAGATGAGAGCCACTGCATATCCGAATGGGGACACGATTTCAGGCCGGAGTACCGCAAACTCAGTTTTCTCAAGAGAAAGTTTTCCGGAGTACCTATTATAGCCCTGACGGCTACCGCCACACCCAAGGTACGTGAGGATACTATCAAGCAATTAGGAATCAGTGACTGCGGGACATATGTTGCCAGTTTCAATCGTAAGAACCTGCTCTACAAAATAAGGCCAAAAAAGGACACCTATAAGCAGATCCTGAAATACTTGAGGAAACACAGGGGCGAGAGTGGTATCATCTATTGCCAGAGCCGCAAGAACGTGGACACCATAGCTTCCAGGCTCAGAAGAGACGGATTTAATGCCCTTCCCTATCATGCAGGACTCAGCGATTCCCGGCGTGAAAAGAACCAGGAGATGTTCATCAGGGACGATGTTGAGATCGTTGTGGCGACCATCGCCTTTGGAATGGGAATAGATAAATCAAATGTACGTTTTGTCATCCACCACGACCTGCCAAAAAACCTCGAAGGTTATTATCAGGAAACAGGAAGAGGAGGACGTGACGGACTCGAATGCGAGTGTATCCTCTTTTTCAGCCGCGGAGACAGGTATAAAATAGAATATTTCATCAAGCAGAAGGGCAAAAAGGAAGAGCGTGACATCGCCCTGAAACAGTTGCAGGACATGGTGGCCTTCTGTGAAAGTACCGTATGCCGCAGAAAAGTGCTTCTGGCCTATTTCGGAGAAGTGCTTGAAGAGGACGACTGCGGCAGATGTGATGTCTGCCTTCAGCCAAGAAAGAAGGTTGACGGAACCGAAGAAGCCCGGATCCTTATAAACTGCATCAGCGAGCTGAACCAGCGATACGGCATGAACCATGTGATAGATGTACTCTGCGGATCCAATGCAAAGAAGATACGGGATAAAAAGCACAATAAACTGGCATCACACGGTGCCGGTGATATCCATACGAAAGACCGGTGGATGGAAATTGCCAGGGAGATGATCCAGCAGGAACTGATCAAGGTCCAGGGAGCCCGATATCCGCTTCTGAAACTCAATAAGGCCAGCATGGAGGTTATGAATGGCAAACGCAAGGTCACCCTAACAACCATTGAGGATACCGATTTTGAAGAGCCGGAACCTGCTGAAAGAATAGTTCCTGATAAAGCTGTGGCACCCCCCGGAAAAACCAGGACTAGTTCTGCTCCGGTCTCCGAGATAAAATGGACAGCAAACAGGGATGATGGACTGTTTGCAAGGCTGAAACAACTGAGAAAAAAGATGGCAGAGCTACAGGACGTGCCCCCTTATGTTGTCTTTGCGGATACCAGCCTTAAACAGATGGCATCAAAAAAGCCGGGCAGCAAGGAGGAGATGCTGAAGATCACCGGTGTGGGGGAGTACAAGCTGAAAAAGTATGGTGATACTTTCCTCAAGGAGATCAGCAACTATTGCCAGGAACAGGAAGAAGCTTCGGCCAGTGAAAACAGTTTCAGCGACGATAACCCGAACTCAGAAAAAGAGGACCAGCAAATCCCGGCCTGTGAAAAGAAAGAGACATCCACATCTGATCCAGATACAAAACGTGAAAAAATATTAGAAACCATAAGCGGGCTTGAAAAAGAGCTTATAGTTCTGACAAAAGCCAAGCTCGACGAGAATTATTCTGAAGATGAGATCAGAGCTGTGTGGTCCGAGATACTTGCCGGAAGTGAGTAAAGCAGCTTTATTCCTGTCTACTCGCAGGTATCCAGCAGGTGCCTTCTGCCGCGTAGCCGGGAGTCGCCCGGTCTGACAGGAGATACTTTGGCTTCCTTCTCGTCCTCATCTTTGTGGTCTTTCTTTCCCTTTATCTTATCTGCCACGGAGCCCACCTCCTGATTTATAGTTTGTTGGCGGTGGTATTAATAGATGATGAAAAAAGTGTGAGTTAATATGACATATCGCTTGCAGACTCCATTATCCGGCCAGCTTCTGCTTTTGGCAATAGATAGCCATATACTGAATCTATTTTCGGATTAGCAGGGTCAACACCGTATTTTTTGATATAATCCACTCTTGCATTCTCAATTATATCTTCCATTTCCCGTTCGCTCAAAACCAGATCGTAATCCACGCCTAGCTCCATATTTTCCGGGGGCAGGCCATCTTCTGTAACTATAACCCTGTTACCGACAAGGACCGTGTCATTCAGATAATTTGGCAGTTCACCTTTTGCGAACTTCAGGTCATTCTCAGTAATCCCATACTCATAGTAGAGTTCCTGAAGTTCTCCGTCAGTATAAGTCAGATCTTTTTGCACTCCCATATCCGTAATTATCGCAGCAGCAACTGCCAGAGTTATTATAAATGTGATAATAGAAACTGTGATTATCCTTGACTTTGTGTCTGTTTTCACTGATGTCCCTCAAGATTGCTTTACATGCGGTTGCAGGTTTTTCTGTAAAATTTTCCAGACCCCAAATCTGCACACATCATTGTAAATTTGTATATCAGGATTACTAGAATTTTTATTATTAATAGATTGTGGCTGCTTTTCTAACTAAAAAAGACATCATGAAGTAAAACAAAACAAAACAAAACAAAACAAAAAGCAGTTCACATCATCATGAACTGCAGGGTAAGATAGAAGATCAGATCACCGAAAACAACAGCAGTAATGAATCCCGCGGTTATCGGGATCATGAAGGGAAGTCCTGGTGTGACCCAGACACTGTCGTTTATCTTGCCATTCCTCAGATAAGCCTTGAGTTCTGCAATCACGTTTGTGGTCAGCTCGGTACCAGATCTGGTGAAGCCAAAACTCACACCTTCTTTGGTCTCGTTGTAGGACTCGATCATGCGGATATGGCCCTGTTCCAGACTGGATACCGGAGTCCTGTAGCCTATCAGCATGTAGAGGGGTCTTTTCAGGTTCTCTTTCAGGGGGTTGTGCAACAGATTGTAGATGAACAGGCCAATTGGCACAATCACAGTGAGAATCACCGAATTGCCGAATACACTGAAAGCGAAAACACCGAGTGGAGGAACTCCGTTGATCGGGAGTTGGGTTCCGTTAATCACAATATCCGGGAATGTGGGGATGATCAGGGATATGACCATGAGTACCTTGGCGTCGGCACCTCCGAAGGCTCCGAGCTGAAAAAGAATGTATACGAATGTGAAGATGAAGGCGAATGTCAGTATATTCCTGATAAGATATGGCAGGCCAAGTGTTATCAGGTCGTACATTATGAAAACAAAACCTACCCCGAACATCACAACCCATACCTCGTTGGCAACCCTGCGTGTCTTTATGTCCGCATAGCAGGCATATAGTAAAAAGGGCATGCATGCAAGTACTTTTAATAATTCGATCATTCAGTGTTTCTCCCATTTTTTAAGTTTCATTACTTCCGACAGGGTTGCTCCCCTGCGGATCTCTTCGAAGAGTCGCTGCTCGGTCTTCTCGACTTCTTTCGCACGCCTTGCGATCTCGTATGCATGCTCCTTTGGTATGACTACCACACCGTTGTCATCCCCTACAATATAGTCACCTGGTTTTACCGTCTGATTACCGCAGACGATCTCCGCATTGATCTCACCGAAACCCTTGGGTTCCCCTGCATTGGGTACGTGACACGTGGCAAAGACCGGCAGATCCAATGTACGTATATCGTCTATGTCCCTGACCGCTCCGTCTATTACCACTCCTGCAATACCCTTGTTCAGGCAGCTCTGAGTTGCAAGGCCGCCCCAGGGAGCCACATGCCTGCTACCGTTATAGATAACAATAACATCTCCCGGACCTGCTTCGTCTATGGCTTCCACAGCCTTGGCCCAGTCTCCCTTAAAGGTCTGGACTGTTACCGCCTTGCCGATCATCCTCTTTCCGGCAAGCATGGGAAATATATCCTGCATGGCACCCTTGCGATGCATTGCATCCGATATATTGGGAGTTGAAACTGATCCAAGGATAGAACGGATCTCTTCGTCAATGGATTTTTTGGAATAAGCTCTAACCGAAGGTGAATCCACAGCCTCCCTTATTGCTTTCGAGGAAGCAGTGACGTCAGCGGAGCGCACTATATTGCCTCCGACCACAACTATATCCGCACCTTCCTGCACTGCCACTGCGCAGGAATCCGCATCGAGCCCTCCGGCAACAGCAACCTGTATATTAACTTCCCTGACAACTTTCTTCATGATGGAAAGAGAATCCTGTCCGGTCATCTGCTGGTCTATACCTGCATGCACATTGATGATATCGACACCAAGCTCTTCCAGTTCCTTTGAGCGTGTGACCGGCTCATTCACCGATATCAGGTCAGCCATGATTCTGGAACCGTACTTCTTTGCAGCCCTGACAGCCTCAAGCACGGTGGAGTCATCCGCACTTCCCAGTATAACTATAATATCAGCACCGGCCTTTGCAGCCATTTCAACTTCCATGGAACCGGTATCCGCTATTTTCATGTCAGCAACGATGATATTTCCGGAAAATGCTTCCCTGAGACTTCTGATGGCATCCATCCCTTCGCTTTTGATAAGGGGTGTACCTGCCTCTATCCAGTCGGCACCGCCTTCCAGGGCCTCCTGCCCGATGCTAATGGCACGGTCCGTTTCCAGCAGGTCCAGGGCAACCTGAATTATGGGTTTGATCTGATCACCTTCATTTATTTTCTTTATTACTAAATACTTTAGAGCCTATAAATTTAATCTGGATAAAATCTTAATACTATATAGCTCAACTCTACTAAGAAGGAAATGGCTGAAGAGTGTGAGATTACAGACCCCGAGAGGAACCGTTTACTTAACAGTCTTCACCGGCGGCTTTTCTGGGTAGGGGAACAGATTCCCAGCAAAGTAAAACTTGACGGGAAAGAAGTCAACCTGCATGAAGTAGTCTGGGAAATAGTCAACAAGAGAAAATACACTTCAGAAGACCTTGAAAATATACAGACATTCCTTGACATGCTAAATGAGAAAGAGAAGGAATGCGAAAGATACCTGGAGGAAGGAGATATTACCTACAGGGAAGCAAAGGAGATCTTCAATGAAACCGCCGGCCTGATGCGTGCTATCATGGATCTGCAGGAACTTACCGTGCCTTCTAAAAGGAAAGCAAGAGCTCAGACAAAACATACCTGTGACGTTAAAACAGAAGAGTGGGACCGGCTTATTAAGATACTCGATTCAAAAAAATAACAATTTTAATTCTGGACAGATTATATCAGTAAACATATATCTGATGGAATTCCTTTAGTTGTCGATGATATTCAAGGACCACCATATCATTTCAATGACATCTTTCTCAAAGGATATGATCGATCATATACTTGAGACCGCTGAGAAGATGGAACCGATAGCACTTGGAAAACAAAAATCCGACCTTCTCAGTGGCAAGGTCCTGGCAGTCCTTTTTTTTGAACCAAGCACCCGCACACGCATGTCCTTCGAAACCGCAATGTACCGACTCGGAGGTGACGTGCTCAATCTTGGCTCTGTTGATGCCAGCTCAATCGCAAAGGGAGAAACACTTGCAGATACCATCAGGGTTGTTGACAGTTATGCTGATGCCATTGTACTCAGACACCCGAGAGAAGGGGCGGCATTCCTCGCATCGGAGTTTTCCACGGTACCCATACTAAATGCAGGAGACGGTGCGGGACACCACCCGACCCAGACCCTCCTTGACCTGTATACGATCAAAAGGCAAAGCCATCTTGACGGTCTGAAGATAGCGCTTGCAGGTGATCTTAAATACGGAAGGACAGTGCACTCACTCTGTTACGCACTCTCGCTTTATGGAGCACAGATAACCATGATATCGCCTCCGGAACTCAGGATGCCCGAGGAGATAATAAACGATCTTGAGAACAGGGGCGCAAAGGTTACAGAGGTCGAATCCATAGAAGAGGCCATCGGTGAGGTTGATGTGCTCTACATGACCCGTATACAGAAAGAAAGATTCCCCGATCCTGCGGAATATCAGAAGGTTGCCAACAGGCTGAAGATCACAACCGACCTGTTAAAAGATGCAAAGCAGGAGCTGCGGATAATGCATCCGCTCCCGAGGGTCAATGAGATACACCCGGATGTTGACGATACGGTACATGCATGTTACTTCAAACAGGCATTCTATGGCGTGCCGGTACGTATGGCACTTGTTGCACTTGTACTGGGGGCGATCGAATAATGGGAGAGGAAAAAGAGCTCAGGGTACGCAGGATCAAAAACGGTACGGTCATAGACCATATTACGGCAGGCCAGGCCCTGAATGTGATCAAGATACTCGGATTGCCTGATGCAAGCGAAGGAGTTGTGAGCATCCTCCTGAATTCACCAGGAGAACACGGGAAAAAGGATGTTGTAAAGATAGAGAACCGGGAGCTGAAGGTCACAGAAGTTGACAGGATAGCACTTATCGCGCCCAATGCGACAATAAACATCATACGCAATTTTAATGTTTCCCAAAAAAAGAAAGTCCACATCCCCGAATTTATGGAAGGTGTGATCAGATGTATCAATCCCAACTGTATTTCGAACAGTAACGAACCCATAACATCCAAATTCAATGTCACAGTGGATGATGACATGCCAAAGCTTCGCTGCACTTATTGCGGAAGAGTCATTTCAGAGAATATCGCTAAGCATTTGCTCTGAGCCTTTAAAAATAAAAAGAAAAAAGAAAGGTTTTGGAGGTATAGACGACATAGCAACCCGGCGGAAAGTTCTGTTGCTATAACATATAATATATATAGATAAATATATAATATACCCGGCTATAAATAAGCCAAAAACCTCTGAATCTGTGAACGTAGACAGAGATATCTGCGCCACATTTGTTCACAAAACAAGCAAATTGTGCAAATTTTGAGTTAAAAATTAGAAAAGAATGGGATTTATAATCCCAGGATATCAGCCATTGTATAAACACCTGGCTTTGCCTTTGCAATCCATATCGCGGCTTTGACCGCACCGCCAGCAAAGGCCTGTCTTGAATGAGCCTGGTGCTTGATCTCGATTCTCTCGCCATCACCTGCAAAGAGTACTGTATGGTCACCTACTATATCCCCTCCGCGTACGGCATGGATCCCGATCTCCTTGCCTCTGGGAGCCAGTCCCTGACGACCATGAACATAGTCCTTGCCACCGAGGGCTTCACTGATAACATCCGCAGCCCTGATAGCAGTACCACTTGGAGCATCCTTTTTCTGGTTATGATGTGCCTCGATCACTTCTATATCCGTATCTCCGAGATACTTCGCAGCTTCCTTGAGTATTCCAAAGAAAACATTCACACCCACTGCATAGTTGGGTGATATGATCCCTGCGACATTGTTCTGCCTGATGGAATCTTCGATCGTGGCTTTCTGCTCATCTGTCAGACCGGTAGTACCTATCACCAGGTTCACTCCGCTTGATGCCACACGCGGGGCATTGACAGCAGTTGCGTCCGCAATGGTAAAATCGATAAGAACATCAGTATTGGAAGACTTCAGTACCGATTCCATATCCTCAACGGATGAGATTGCCACACCAAGGTTTCCAAGCTGTGCAACTTCTCCGGCATCACTGCCGACATTCATCAGATCGAATGCCGCAGATAATTGAGTTTCCTCGGATCTGAGAACATTGGAGATTATACGCCGACCCATCTTTCCGGATGCACCGGTTACAGCTACGTTGATCATTTATATGCACCCCAGTCCACGAAGAGCATCCTGGAGGACCTTATCGTTCTCCTCGCTCAGAGGTGCGAGCGGAAGTCTGAGATTGCCGTTCACAAGTCCCATGAGTTCCATGGCACGCTTAACAGGTATCGGGTTTGTCTCCGAGAAAAGAGCCCTCATAAGAGGTGCCATCTTGAAGTGTAACTTTCTTGCAGTTTCCAGATCTCCCTTCTTTGTGGCTTCCACAAGGTTTACCATCATCTCAGGAACGATGTTTGCGACAACTGATACAACACCGCTTCCTCCAAGGGCAACGGCAGGGAATGTCAAGGCGTCTTCTCCCGAAAGTACCCCGAAGTCCTCATCGGCAGTCATCTCAAGTATACGGGATATCTTTTCCACGCTACCGCTTGCTTCCTTGACAGCAACTATGTTATCCACGGTTGCAAGTTCTGCGATCACTTCAACTGATAGGTCCTGTCCTGTACGTGATGGTACATTATATAGTATGATAGGAATATCCGCTTCTTCTGCTATAGTCTTAAAATGAGCGAGCAGGCCGGCGGTATTGGACTTATTGTAATATGGAGATATGACCAGAGCCCCGTCTGCACCCACATCGGCTGCGTGTTTGGTAAGTTCTACTGCCTCTACAGTGTTGTTGGATCCTGTACCTGCCACCACCGGAACGCTGGAGCAGTCCATGGCAATGTCGATCAGTTCCTTGTGCTCGGCCATTGAAAGGGTAGCTGATTCACCGGTCGTACCGCATGCAACTATACCTGAAACTCCACCTTCTTCCACTAAAGAGACAATATTCCTGAAATTCTCGGAATCGATGGTATTATTCTTAGAAAACGGGGTTACAAGCGCTGGTAGAACTCCTTCGAACATGGGATCGTCCCCCTCAAAGGTTACTCTTTAGGCTTGTGAGTCATCTTTCTTGTAACATAGCCTGCAACACGGTTTCTGATAACCTTGCTTTCGATTGTTGTGTACTTTGTTACAAGATGCTTGTTTGTGTCAAAATCTGTCGTAAAAGTGTTACCGTAGTTGTCAACTAAACGTAATGCAATGTTCTTGATGTTGGTCTGTCTAATATTTCCCATGTAAATTCTCCATTAGTATATGATGAAACTGTAAACTGAACTGTTAATTTTATGATACTAAGTAAGTACGTATCGCCTAATAATAAATACCCTTACATTTATACCTTTTGGATTGCAGCCGGGTGAAAGTTATGTACTTCAGATATCGGTCTTACCCAGCAGGCGGTCGACAGTACCTGCTTCATTAAAGACCTTCTCCCTGATACCCTTGCGATTCAGGAAAAGTCCGATGAATACAACAAGAAGCCCGAATTCAGGATTCCTGGGAGTGATCAGAACCCCGAGAAGTACTACTGTGGATGCGATAATTCCCCTCTGTGCGCCCTTGCGATAGGAAACAATACCCGTACGCCGGAATATTCGGATATCACGCAACGTCAGGAAGAGGATGACAAAATAAGCCAGCAGCGCGATATAAACATACATTTCTACACCTGAACCTTAGATTCTAGGACACCATATTATTTCAGTATTCCCTTAGATCAGAGAATATGATACATTTGAGACAGTAGTCCATAATTTAGATAAAGAACTTATTATATAAAACAACTGGAATGAGTAATCCAGCCAGGAACAGAATCACACTGCACGTGGATATGGACAGCTTCTATTCATCTGTAGAGGTCAGGGAGAGACCCGAGCTCAAGGGTCTTCCCGTGGTCGTTGGCTCGGATCCCAAGGAAGGTAAGGGGAGAGGCGTTGTCAGTACATGTTCCTACGAGGCAAGGGAATTCGGGATACATTCGGCAATGCCCATATCCAGAGCATACAAACTATGCCCGGATGCAGTCTACCTTCCTGTGAATATGAAACTCTACAAGGAAGTTTCAGAGAACATAATGGATCTGATCCGTATCTTTGCAGACAGGTTCCAGCAGGTGAGTGTTGACGAAGCCTACCTTGACGTGGGTAATGGCATAGACGATTACGAGTCCGCAACCCTGCTTGCACGCAAGATCAAAGATGAGGTCTTACGCAAACAGGGACTGACCTGCTCCATAGGCGTGGCACCCAACAAGATCCTGGCCAAGATAGCCTCGGACTTTGACAAACCCGACGGACTCACGGTCATAAGACCGGAGGATGTTGAAAGTTTTCTCTTCCCGCTTCCGGTCTCAAAGATCCCCGGAATCGGTAAAAAGACACGCCTGATTCTTGAAGATATGGATACAGAGACAGTGGGTGATCTTGCCAGCATGGATGTGCAGCTGCTTGTTGCACGTTTTGGAAAATCAGGGGTTGTGATGCACCAGCTTGCAAACGGCATAGACCTGCGCGAGGTCAGGGAAAGAGAAGAGGTCAAATCCATAAGTACTGAAGATACATTTGAGGAGGACATCTTCGACCCGGCTGCAATACGCAATGTTTTTTTCGAGCTTACGGACAAAGTACATGAATCGCTTTCCAGGAAGAGATTCCGTTTCAGGACAGTGACAATAAAAGTTCGCTTCGAGGATTTCAGGACATACACCAGGGCAAAGACACTGCAGGCAGCGAGCACTGACAAGCAGGCCATTATCAGAACTGCACTGGGACTGATGGATGAGTTTATCGGGAAGGGCAGGTTCAGGTTACTCGGAGTGGGCGTCACCAAACTTGAGAAGATAGATGAAAGGCAGACTTTGCTCAATGACTTTTTCTGAGAAAGTGATTTTTCATCCTGCAGCGTTCCGATGCCACTGATCTAATTTATATAGATGTTTTTAAAGGTTTCTTTTAAATATCATCCAAATATACTGCCAACTATTGCATAACCGAGATAAAGTGGTAATCGAATGGAACTCAAAAAAAGTATCGGAGACAGACTTGAAGATATCGAGGAAGTAGATGTTGTCGTGGGAATACTCACCAAGAATGTAGAACCCACCATCCTGCACGTGATGAATGTGGTACGTGAGGGAGTACTGCAATACCTTTCCCCCTATAATACACTGATAGTCGTATCGGACGGTTTTTCAACAGACAGGACTGCAGAGATCGCGGATATGTTCGACATATCCCCGGTAAAGAAGATAGTTGTAGAGCAGATGGGAGTCCCCGGAAAAGGTGACGGCATACGGACCGTGATGGAGATCGCGCATAAGCTGAACTCAAAGGCAGTAGCTTTTGTAGATGGAGATCTGCTCTCAATCAAAGCAGAATGGATACAGGAAATGGTCAGGCCGGTACTGTACGGAAGAACGGATCTGGTAGTACCTTTTTACGTGAGGGACAAGTTCGACGGCGTGATCACCAATAACCTTGCCTATCCTTTCACAAGAGCCTACTACGGCAGTGATATCAGGCAGCCAATAGGCGGAGAGTTCTGTATATCCAAAAAACTCATGGAGATATTAAGAGATCATCCGCTTTTCCCATCGGATTTCGGAATAGACATATTCATCACCACAGTGGCTTCCGCCGAAAGGCTGAGGATAAGAGAGGCAATGCTTGGTCTGAAACTGCATGAATCAACTACAAAGTACGCAGACCCTGAATCATCCCTGATACCCATGTTCAGGCAGGTGGTAAAAACCATGTTTGACCTTGCTGTATATTATGAGGATAAGAACAGCAAGCCTATCATAACCGATGGTGTTGAAGTGTCGGAATACTATGGTCCGATACCCCTTCCGGTAAATGTGAACAAGGACAAGATGCTCGAGACAGTCTCCAAGCGTTATGAAGAATACTCGGACATTTACACCACCCTCCTGCCAGCAGATGTGATGCACCATCTTCATGGTTTCCTTGAAGGAAAGGAACAACTGGATGCAGAACAGTGGTCACGTATTGTCTGGTATATCTATGAGGAATACTCAAAAACATATGATATTTCCCTTATCGATGCATTGAGAGTTATGTGGCTTGCAAGGTTCGTGACATTCTACAATGAATGCAAGGAAATGGATTTCTCGGAAGCTGAAGCAAAGATCCGTGAGAATGCTATTATTTTTGAAAGTTTACAGCAGGATGTTTTAACGGATAAGTGAACATAGATTAGATAAAGGTCAATTAAGGGAGTGGGGATTAATGGAAAATACCAGAACAGTCAGCAGAATAATTAAAAGCGTAGCTGTAACCGAAGGTGCAGGCGTACATCTGAGAAGAGCTTTCAGCCATCATCAGGCAAGTGAGACAGATCCTTTTCTGATGCTTGATGAATTCCATTCGGACAACCCGGAGGAATATAAAGCAGGCTTCCCGTACCACCCGCACAGAGGTATCGATACAATCACCTATATGCTGGCCGGAAAGGTCACACACAGTGACAATCAGGGAAATGAAGGAGTGATCGGTCCCGGCGATGTGCAGTGGATGACTGCAGGCAGCGGAATAGTACACCAGGAGATGCCGGAGGGGGATGAGAACGGAGAGCTCTGGGGATTGCAGCTATGGGTTAACCTGCCTGCATCCCATAAGATGACAGAGCCAAGATACAGAGGAATAAAAAGTGAGCAGATACCCGGAGCTCACACCGCAAACGGAACATTCATAAAAGTGATATGCGGGGATGCGGAGGGCATGCACGGTCCCGTGGAGAACATTACCACAGAAATCGAATATATGGATTTGCGAATTCCTGCCAACGGCTCTTTCAGGCATTATACAGAGAAGGAATATACAGTACTGGCATATGTCCTCGAGGGAAAAGCCAGAATGCACCCGGAACTCGGACCTGTTGCAGACAGCGGAAGTCTGGCCATATTCGAACATGATTACTGGGTGGAGATAAAGGCTGAAGAGGAAAATGCAAGGGTCCTGCTTATGGTGGGCAAGCCACTGAGCGAACCGATAGCATGGATGGGTTCGGTTGTCATGAATACCGAAGAGGAAGCCAGACGGGCATTTGAGGAATACAGTGAAGGCACATTCACAAAGTAAGTTCAGAGAAATACTTCAGAATCCCACGTAATTCAGATCAGCATATCCAAAAGCCACCAGCAATCCTATGATTATGGGTTGGTGGATTATGTAGATAAAAAGCGATTTCCTTCCGAGATAATCAAGCACACGGATCAGAGGATCGTTCTCGATGTTGCGTATCTTGAATTGCCGGCGATATCCCAGATACAGGTTGTTACCTGTGAAAACACCCAGCAGGACAAAGCCGAACCAGGGAATCAGGGGGAAGTAATCAAATGTATAGAAGCCGACGGGTTTGATGCCGATCCAGAGCAGCCATGGAAAATCAACATATGCGGCATGGGTGAGAAAGCCCATCATCAGTATGACAAACGCAGCAAAAACAGGTGCAAAACGATATTTCAGGAACGGATAGGCAATAATTATTGAAACCCCGATGAAATGCAGTATTCCGAAAACTATCATACCCCTTTCCAGAAACAAGCCCGTGACAAGTGTTATGACAAGTCCCCAGGAAAATATGACAATACCCCTTTTCAGGTATTTGGGAAAGAGGTTCTTTTCATTTCCATAGACATGTCTTGCCCGTGAATAACTGAGGGTCAGGGAAAGACCTACAAGGAAAATGAAGGTTATGGCTGAACTTCTTCCTATGAACAGCATTAATCCGGAGCGTACACCTGACTCGTATATGCCCATATATTCCAGATCAAAGAAAACGTGATAGATCACCATGAAGATGATCGCAAGACCGCGGAATACGTCTACCTCCCAGAAACGCTTTTCATAATCCCCACCCATCAACTGATCCCCCTATCAGGAATTATTATTTCCTGTCCTTACTCTTTTCCTTATCTTTATCCTTATCCTTTTTGAAAACCGATGGCAGATGAAGTGCATAGGCACCGTCTTCTTTTATTGCCATGACAATTTCCTTGCGGTCAAGAAGAGAATCAAGATTTAGCTCGTATGATCCGGGGCCAAGAATACGCACGGACTCAACCCGCTCTCCATCCTCGGTGGTAACACTTTGCTTTTTATCCTCATGCCCGATTATATCATCGATCTCACGGATGATCTTCTCCCCGGACTCGTGTTCATGACTTTCATCAATTATATGATGTTCTTCCTTTTTCTCATCCTCACTGATATCCTTCTCTTCACTTTCAGGTTCTTCATCCTTGACGTAGAGGAATTTGTTCCAGCCACAATTAGGGCAACCGCTAAGTATGACCGAAGCGCCGTCTTCGAAAACAGATTCACATCTTGTACATTTGTGAGGCATGATTCACCGATTTATATAAGTATAATGATATATTAAAATTCTTGCGATAAAACCACATTTCAATATATGGACGCAGGCTATAAAATCAGGACGGTTGGAACGTCCTGAAAGGCTTGTTTCAATCGAGTGTGGTTCGATGACCCCTGGAATTGATTAATTTCATTCAAGGTATTTACCTATCAGAGGTTCAAGCCTTCTCCTTGTTTCATGGGATATCATCTCAGGAGCTGTGGTTATGGCACCTGCCAGAGCGTTCTTACATATACAATTCTGCTCAAGGCTTATCCTGTCAAGTGCGTCCATGAGAATAGCTTTCACAGCTTCCTCATTCTTCATCGCATTCGCAATAACGGTCTCGATGCTGACATCTTCCTCATGCCATACATCATAGTCAGTTACCGTGGCGATCATGGAATAGCATATCTCGGCCTCTCTGGCAAGTTTTGCTTCGGGGATCGCGGTCATACCTATGATATCAAAACCAAGAGCTTTGTAAACCCGGGATTCCGCACGTGTTGAGAACTGGGGACCCTCCATGCATACATACGTCCCGCCCTTATTGACACTGTAACCTTTGGAATCTGCAATCTCTGTAATAGCATCCGACATTTCGGGACAGAAAGGATCCGCAAACCCGATATGTGTGACAATGCCATCCTCAAAGAAAGTACTCGGTCTTGATCTTGTACGGTCATATATCTGGTCAGGAATGACAATATCCAGAGGCGCAAGCTCTTCCTTAAGACTTCCCACAGCAGATACCGCAATGATGCGTTTGACACCGAGTTTTTTCAGAGCGAAGATATTTGCCCTGGAATTCAGCTCCGATGGAGATATCCTGTGACCTTTGCCATGCCTTGGCAAAAAGCATATGGTCCTTTCCCCGTGCTCACCTATTGTAATGGAATCCGAGGGTTTCCCAAATGGTGTATCGATATCTATTTCTCGTACCCTGTCCAGCATATTTCCGTCATATATGCCGCTTCCGCCAATAATTGCAATATCAGCTTTTTCGTTATTCATCTGATTCCTCTTAAAATTGGTAGATTTATATCATGAAGTTGGATCAGTCAAGTTTCCAGTACTGATTTCCATCTTCAGACACTGATTTAACAATTCCCCTGCGGTTCATCTCAGCCATGATCTCGGGAAGCCTGCCGGGCTGGGCGATCTCGAACGCGAAGGAATCAAGTGAGTGATACATGTAAAGCCCGTGCCTGATAGAAGGAATATCCCACATCTCCCTGTCCTCTTTTGTCATCAGAGTTGAGATCAGGTCGGTCATGTCTTCGATAAAGTTCCACGGGAAAACTACCCATGCCCATTCTTCAAGACGCTCACCACAATAATCTGGATCATGTTCTGAAGAGTCAAGATACTGCAGGGTAGCGGTTCTTATTTCCTTTGGTCCCTGCTCCTTCACATACTCGATCGAATGCGTCAGGCTCTTACCGGTATCTGTGATATCGTCAACGATGAGTATGTTCTTTCCCTCAACTGCATTGTCAGCCAGCGGATACTTGATCTTTGGTTCATCGCCTGCAAGTGCCGTGCCTACATAGTGCTCGATCTTCAGGCTGGTAAGGTCATCAAGTCCCAAGAAGTCACACATCACACGACCTGCAAACCATCCACCCCTTGCAAGGGCGATTATCATATCCGGTTCGTAACCGGAGCGTTTTATCTGATCTGAGACCTCTCTGCAGAGATCATAGATGTAGTCCCAGTTTGTAACAACACATTTGAATTTATCAGGTAATGCCATTTTTGTCCCTCTGATATGAACAGTAAAATACGGACATAATTTACACAGACAAAGCATATATCTTTTGGTTTTGGATGTCTTCATACGCAAACTTTATCTGCAATGATATTGTTGTAGGGAAGTACCCTCCCAGACAAAAAGAAGCGGGGTGGGGTAGCCAGGAGATCCCGACGGGCTCATAACCCGTAGACCGATGGTTCGAATCCATCCCCCGCTACTGGGATACTTTTTTTACAGAAAGACTTTTTCTTCATCTAAATAAAACAGGATAACGTAACAGATGGAACTTTCTACCGTTGTATTCGGACTCGGAGCTGCAGTATCATGGGGTGCAGGCGATTTCAGCGGAGGAGTTGCTACAAAGCGCACAGGCGTACTTGCGGTTGTGATCGTATCCCAGATCGTAGGAGCTATATTGCTAGCATTTTCTGCGTTGCTCATCGGAGAGAACATACCATCCACACAGGACATGCTGTGGGGAGCTCTGGGAGGTATTTCCGGAGGCATCGGGCTGCTTGCACTGTATCATGCCCTGTCGGTCTCAAAAATGGGAGTTGTCGCACCCGTAACAGCAGTATCCAGTGCTCTGGTCCCCGTTGCTTTTGGTATAACAATAGAAGGACTGCCTGCAGGTACCCAGATGCTGGGTTTTATCTTCGCGTTCATTGGTGTCTGGTTCATTTCAAGGGAAGGAGATACATCAAGAATAAAGATGGATGGGCTGAAGCTTCCTTTGCTTGCAGGCCTGGGTTTTGGCTTTTTTATGATCTTCATTGACAGGATACAGGGAGATGCCATCCTCTGGCCCCTTGTGGGAGCAAGGGTTGCATCCCTTGCAATGTACTTCCTCGCAGCCTTATACCTGAGAAAGACAGAACTGCCTACCATCACACATCTTCCGCTAATGATACTTGCAGGCATATTAGATACGGGAGGAAATCTGTTCTATGCCCTTGCAGCTCAGGCAGGAAGGCTTGATGTAGCAGCTGTTCTTACGTCACTATATCCCGCTGTAACGGTGCTTCTTGCGTGGATACTCCTGAAAGAGCACCTGACCGGAAGACAGTGGTTTGGCGTATTTTCCGTGATGATCGCCGTCTTGCTTATAGCCTGATAACTGTTACAGGCATGCGTAAGAGTTTTACAACAATATTAAATACGAACTCCCCATTTATTAAAATAGAAAGATAACAGGACGATCCTTAAATGGTAATGGATAAATTAGGAAATTCCTTGCAGGATGCCCTTAAGAAACTGGTAAAATCCGGACGTATCGATGAACGCACTGTGAACGAGGTAGTCAAGGATATCCAGAGAGCTTTGCTCCAGTCCGATGTTAATGTAAAACTGGTCATGGAGATGTCAAAGCACATCAAAGAGCGTGCCCTTAAGGAAGAGGTTCCCTCCGGGATGAGTCCCAGGGAACATGTGATCAGGATAGTCTATCAGGAACTTATTAACATCATCGGCGAAAGTACCGATGTTCCCCTAAAGCCCCAGACAATAATGATGATAGGTTTGCAGGGTAGTGGTAAGACAACAACCTCTGCCAAGCTTGCCCGCTATTTCCAGAGAAAAGGTCTCAAACCTGCGGTGATCTGTGCCGACACATTCCGTCCCGGTGCCTATCAGCAGCTAAAGACACTCTGTGACAAACTCAACGTTGCGTTCTATGGAGAAGAAGGTAACCCCGACGCAGTAGGAATCGTTGAGAGGGGTCTCAAAGAGGTCCAGAAATACGATGTTATCGTGGTGGATACAGCCGGACGTCACTCCCTTGAAAGCGATCTGATCGTCGAGATGGAGAACATACATGCCGTTGCAAAGCCTGACTACAAATTGCTGGTACTTGATGGTGCTATCGGACAGCAGGCAAGCGAACAGGCCCGCGCCTTCAATGAGTCAGTGGGCATATCAGGCGTGGTCATCACCAAACTGGACGGTACGGCAAAGGGTGGTGGTGCGCTTTCCGCAGTATCCGAGACAAACTCATCCATAGCTTTCATCGGTGTCGGAGAGACACCAAACGATCTTGAACGCTTCGAGCCGGACAGGTTCATTTCCAGGCTTCTGGGAATGGGTGATATCAAAAGCCTGATAGAAAAGGCAGAAGAAGCCCTCGGAGATGAGGAACTCGATGTCCAGTCCATGATGACCGGACGCTTCACCCTCAAGGATATGTACAAGCAGCTTGAAAGCCTCAATAAGATGGGACCCATGAAGCAGATAATGCAGATGCTGCCCCTGGGTGGAATGGGTGCGAAAATACCCGAGGACGCTTATCAGGTTACCGGGGACAAGCTCCAGCGCTACAGGGTTCTCATGGATTCAATGACAGAGGAAGAGATGCTAAATCCGAGACTTATCGGTAGCTCACGCATCAAGAGGATTGCAATGGGCTCCGGATGTACCGGTGATGATGTAAGAGAGCTTCTCAAGTATCACAAGATGATGCAGACCGCTATGAAAGGATTCCGTGGTGGTAAGTTCAATATGCAAAAAATGATGAAGAAAATGGGTATGTGAGATCAGTAGTTCTCACATAACAGAATGCGAGACTTAATAAGTCTCACATATCTCAAGGAAATTTTCCAGTAATTTTTCTCCTTTTTCCGTATGTGCGACTTCTGGATGCCACTGCACACCAAAGATCGGCCTTTCCACATGCCTCATTGCCTCATACTCACAGATATCCGACCTTGCAAGCTGTATGAAATCTTCGGGCAGACTCGCTACCTCATCCGCATGTGATGCCCAGACAGACATTGTGGGACCAAGTCCTTTCAGAAGCTCATCTTCATCCACGATTTCAATCTTGATTGCCGCATATCCGCCGGAAGCACCCGGACCAACCTCTCCACCAAAGGTCTTTGCTATTAGCTGGTGACCTAGGCAGATACCGAGTACAGGCTTGTCAATGCTCTCAAGATATTCGGAACACATTCCGGACCTTTCCATTGTAGGACCCCCGCTGAGTATCAGCCCGTCGGGTTCCTCGTCAAGGATTTCCTCAATGGGTGTCGTGTTTGGAACAATCTTAGTATCCATGTCCAGATCCCTTACTGAACGGTGGATAAGGTGGCAGAACTGCCCATAGTTATTGATAACAAGAATCTTTAATTCTCTCATGTGCTTATCCTTATGTAGTGCTATTATAGATAGTATTGTTCTGCTATAGTATTTCACACTATAAGACAGTTTCATATCCTGTGACCACTAAAATAAATAGTGTTAAGTAAAATCAAAATGTAAACTACATCAGGGAGAGGAAATTTAATATAAAGATAAATATAATCTTTTCAGTTACCGTATTATGATCGAGGAGTTGTATTGGATATAAAATCTACAGGTATGCCCGGCCTGGATGAAATACTGGGGGGCGGAATTCCCACAACCTCAACAGTGCTCATAGCAGGCAACCCCGGCACCGGAAGAACGACACTTGGAATCCAGAGCCTGTGCTATGCATCAAAGGAAGGGGAAAAGGTACTGTATGTATGCCCCACAACCAAATCAGAAGCATCCATCCGTGAGACACTGTCCCAGTATGACTTCTATGAAGAAAGTCTGAATATCCGCACATACAATATCAGTTCGGTGGAAAGGGACCCCCTGACCATGCTGGTAGACCTCGGAAATGCAGTTGCATCCCTGAATCCTGACAGAATTCTTATCGATCCTGTAACTCCCATAGGTTTCGGATTTCCCGAAGCAGAAAGAAGGAGATTCATGTATTCACTGAACTCGGCAATGAACGACTGGAATGCCATCGTATACCTGACCGGGACAATGAGTACGCAGGAGATGTGCAGATCGGTTATAACCGATATTGTTGATGGTGTGATATATCTCTCCCAGAAGATCGGACGTGTAAATACCGACCGGCGTCTGAGGGTTATAAAGTTCAGTGGCCTGAGCTACCTTAATGGAGAGCATTTCTTTGAAGCATCATCCTCAGGTGTAAGCATTTACCCCAGAATAGAGATTCCTTTTTCCAGACCCGACTGGAATTCGGAAAGGATTGGTTTTGGAATAGACAAACTGGAAAAGCTGATGGGAGGAGGTCTGTTCAGGCAGTCATCCACATTGCTTGCGGGTAATACCGGTACCGGCCGGACCATCTTTGGTTTGCAGTTCATTCTTGACGGTGCAATGAAAGGTGAGCCAGGAATTATAAGCAGTTTTGAAGAGACACCTGAAGAGATCCGATACTATGCCGAAAACCTGGGTTATGATCTGAAAGAGCTGGAAGATAAAGACCTTGTCAGAATATTCCATATGGCTCCATCGGAGATCAATCCGTGCAAACATGCCATTAAACTTAAAGAACACATCGAGACCATCGGTGCAAAAAGGGTGGTAATTGATGACATATCAGGATTTGAAAATGCTTTCGGGGTTTGTGCTGAAAAGCGGGAACACCTTTCAAATCTTATCAGATTGTTCAAAGCCCTGGATATCACATCCGTGCTGATAGGCGGCAATATGGCCCCTGGAAGCGACCTTCTGGTATCCGAAATACCCGTTTCGTCGTTTGTTGACAATCTTATACTCCTTCGGAACCTGGAGATAGATGATGAGATTAAAAAAGCTCTCTATATTCTCAAAATGCACGGCAGCAATCATGAAAAACGCCTTGTCGAGTACAACATAGATTCTGACGGGATACATATTGGTGAATTCCTCAAAGATATGTAATCTTAATTCCTCTTTTTGAATACACGTTTCTGCTATCAACACAAAAACCTTTAAATAATAAATCGTGCTACTATGTGACATAGTAGCAAAGAAAACATAAATACATTGATGTACATTTTAGTACATTGATGCCCATGTATTCTTATCAATATAATGCAGAAAGAGGCCATGAATATATGACTGAAATCGGAAAAAAGATACGCATCGAAAGGATAATGCACAGGGACAGCAGGAACATGGTGATCATACCCATGGACCACGGTATGTCCGACGGACCCATAAAAGGGCTGATTGACATAGCTGATTCTATCAACAGGGTAGCTGAAGGCGGTGCTGATGCTATCCTCATGCAGAAAGGGATGGTCAATCACGGACACAGAGGATATGGACATGATATAGGGCTGATTGTCCACATGAGTGCCTCCACATCCCTGGGACCCGACCCTAACAATAAAGTCCAGGTCTGCACTGTTGAAGAGGTTATGAAAATGGGTGCTGACGCCGTGTCCATACATGTGAACGTGGGATCAGAGACAGAAGCGGACCAGCTTCAGAAGCTCGGAAATGTTGCAAGGGACTGCAACTACTGGGGAATGCCACTTCTTGCCATGATGTACCCCCGTGGAAAAGACATTAGCAATCCGCATGACCCTGAACTTGTGGCTCATGCTGCAAGAGTGGGTGCCGAACTTGGTGCGGATGTCATTAAAACCAACTACACCGGAGATGTTGATTCTTTCAAAGATGTGGTTCTGGGTTGCCCTGTACCCGTGGTCATTGCAGGAGGACCGAAGACAAACACTGATGAAGAGTTCCTTGAAATGATCGAGGGTGCCATCGAAGCCGGTGCCAGGGGTGTTGCCATCGGAAGAAATGTGTTCCAGCACGACAACCCTACAAAAATTACAAAAGCCATAACGGAGATAGTGCACCATAAAACTTCAGTTGAAGAAGCACTGGAAATCCTGAAATGAAATCAGAGGGTCAGTGCTTGCGGACGTGCTTATATGAATGATAAGATAATCTGGATCAAAGCCGATGAAGGCAGTTGGGATGAACGCAAGGCTGTGGTTACCACCGGAATGGAATCCGGCGTGGATGCCATACTGGTCGATGCTGCGGATGTTGAGAAGGTAAAGGAGCTTGGAAACGTAAAAGTCGCAGCCTTTGCCACGAATCAGATAGAAGGAGCAGACATAATAGTAGTAGGCAAAGGGGGAGAAGGCGACGGAACAAAACCACTGCCACCTGACTATGGCGGTTCTCTTGACGTTACCACTGCCCTGCGCCTGAAAGAGAGAGGACTAAAGGTTGCAGGATATGTTGTCATCCAGAACAAGGATTACGAGAACTTTGCAGCGGAAATGGGAAACGTTTGTGATTATCTGATAACCATAGGCACTGACTGGCAGGTAATTCCTCTTGAGAACCTGATCGCAGGACTGCAGAAAAAGGATGTCAGGCTCATGTCAGGAGTCAAAACCTCTGAGGAAGCAAAGCTTGCCTTCGAGACAATGGAACATGGTACAGATGGTGTACTGCTTGACACAAAGGACCTGAGCCAGATCAAAAAGACAGCAGAAATTGTGGAGAATGCAGGCATCCAGACACTTCCGATCCAGACTGCCGTTGTTACAAGAGTCGAATCCATCGGCATGGGCGACAGGGTCTGTGTGGACACATGCAACCTCATGGTAAGAGGCGAGGGAATGCTTGTGGGCTCACAGGCAAACGGCATGTTCCTTGTGCATTCGGAATCCGAGGAAAGCCCGTATGTGGCATCCCGTCCATTCAGGGTGAATGCAGGTGCTGTACACGCATACATCAAGGTTGGAGAAAAGACACGCTACCTTTCCGAGCTAAAGGCAGGTGACGAGGTCACAATAGTAGACGGTGAAGGGAAGCAGAGAACCGGTGTGGTCGGTCGCGTGAAGATTGAAAGAAGACCGCTCATTCTCGTAGAAGCAGACCTCAACGGCAAGATCATCAAGAACATCCTGCAGAATGCAGAAACTATCAAGCTCGTTACAAAGGACAAGGAACCCATAGCGGTCACCGACCTCAAGGTTGGCGATGAGATACTGGTCCACTCAGAGGATATCGGCCGCCACTTCGGAATGAAGATCGAAGAGACCATAATCGAGAAGTGAACACCGGGGTGTTGCTGATGGTTAAGATAGGCAACTTCGACCTTGACAAACGACCTGCAATTGTTGCAGTGATAGACGACGACCCGGCAGAGAATGCAAAGGCAGCAAAGTGGCTGGGTGCCAACGTGCTTGAACTGAGGCTAGATCTTCTCAATTTTTCAGATCTTGATGAGGCTAAGAAGACCATTGAAAGGATAAAAGTGAACACAAGTCTTCCATGTATTGCAACCAATCGATTACAAGCTGATGGTGGCAAATGGGAAGGTAGCGAGGATGAAAGAATTGCATTTCTGATTGACATACTTCCCTTTGTGGAAGCGGTCGATATAGAGCTCAGCGCGGGTGCAGACCAGCGAAATAAGGTCATTGAAGCGGCAAAAGCAGCAGAAGTGACTGTTATTGTTTCCGCCCATGACTTCAATGAGACTCCAACTGTTGAGGAAATGAAGAAGATACTCAAAAGTGCACATGAAGCAGGTGGCGATATTGCAAAACTTGCAGTTATGGCAAAATCAAAGCAGGATGTACTGGATGTGCTGCAGGCAACTGCAGACATGGAAAAGCCGGTGTGCACCATCGCAATGGGAGAGGTCGGCAAGCACAGCCGCATAGTTGCCCCTTGCTACGGTTCACGCCTCACATACGGAGCGATAGCACAAGCCGTTGCACCCGGACAGATTAAGATACACGAACTCAAATCAGCCCTGGAGATACTCTTTTGAGAACGGTTTTCGGCGTATTCGGTGACCCTGTAGCACACTCAAAGTCCCCTGACATGCATAATGCAGCATTCAGGGAACTTGACATGGATTGCATTTATCATGCTTTCAGAGTCAGTCCCGAGAACCTGAAAGATGCACTTCTCGGAGCCAGAGCCATGGGCTTTGGTGGTGTGAACCTCACCGTCCCGTTGAAACAGGAAGCACTCAAGATCGTTGAAGCCGACTCGCTCGCTGCTGGCATTGGTGCGATCAATACAGTGGATTTCAAGGACGGCATGAAAGGGTACAACACCGACGGCCTTGGAGCAAAGCGTACACTTGAGGAAAAGGATGTTACGATCAAGGGGTCAAACGTGCTGATAGTAGGCGCAGGCGGTGCATCCCGGGCAATAGCATTCCAGTTCGCAAAAGACGGGGCGGACATCATCATTGCCAACAGGACGGAACAAAAGGCAATCAATCTTGCATCTGAGGTCGCAGCAGTTGGCAGTGCCAGAGGATGCGGACTTGAAAGCATTAAGGAACTGATAGCTGAAAGCGACATACTCATCAACTGCACCACTCTTGGGATGCACCCCAATACCGAGGGAACGATTGCAACAGCAGAGGACATGCATCCTGACCTCACCGTATTCGATATAGTTTACAACCCCCTGGAAACCAGGCTTTTGAAGGAAGCTAAAAAAGCAGGAGCTAAAGCTGTCACAGGAGAAATGATGCTCATCTACCAGGGTGCAGAAGCATTCAAAATATGGACCGGCGTGGAGCCTCCGATTAACGTCATGAAAAAAGCAGTATTGGAGGGCCTCTGAATTTGAAAGTCCTTATCATAGGCGGTACCGGTGAAATGGGACAGTGGTTCACCCCTTTTTTCAGGAACCACGGTTACGAAGTGGTTGTCTGGGGCAGCAGCGGGAAAGTTGAGGTAGCAGAGCGAATGGGAGTTGAGTTTGCCCATGACCTTGATGCTGCAATAAGCACCAGCGACATCGTGATCGTAACTGTACCCATCAACATCACCGAGAAGGTAATCAGTGAAACCGCACCTAAAATGAAGAGTGGAAGCCTCTTGATGGATTTCACATCCCTTAAGGTCGGACCCACTGAGGCCATGAAGAAGTACGCTCCTGAGGATGTGGAGATACTCGGTACCCACCCTATGTTCGGACCATCCATTCCTAGTTTACATGGCCAGATATTCATTTTAACACCAATAAACGGTCGATGTGAGAAATGGTTCCCTGTGATGCACTCACTTTTCGAGGACAACGGAGCACACATCGAGGTGATAAGCCCTGCTGAGCACGACAGATTCGTTTCCGTTGTGCAGGGACTGACACACTTTGCTTACATCACCATCGGCACGACCTTTGACAGCCTTGATTTCAGCGTGAACGAGTCAAGGAGATTCATGAGTCCGGTCTACGACATCATGCTTGATTTCGTTGGCAGGATAATTGGGCAGAACCCATACCTCTACGCATACATCCAGATGGAGAACCCGGAAGTGCCCAGGGTGCACGACGCTTTCATGCAGCAGTGCAGTGAGATGTCATCCATTGTCAGGAAAAAGGACGTCGAAGCCTTCACTGCTAAAATGAAGGAGGCAGCAGTACATTTCGGAGATACCGCATCTGCACTGCGCCGCTCGGACAAGCTCATTAACTCAAAGATTGCAGAGTTTGACAGGCTGCTTGATTCCATTGGACAGGAAATTGGAGTCAGGCACATCTATTCGGGAATCGTGCACACCGGTTTCGTCGATAAGGTTACACCCAGAACCGTTGTGCTGGATAGTGGGAGCAAGATGATACCTCTTAAGATAGAGAACATCCGCCTGTTGAATGAAGAGGAAATGCATCAATGGAAGCTGGATAATCTCGAACATCATTTAAGAGACATATCTGTGCTGATACCTGAGGAAGCGGATGAGAAAATTATCATGGAACTTATTTCCTGTAATGAGGATATCGTTTCTGTTGAGATCATTGACAGGTATGATGGAATCGAGGGAACTGAACGCCTTAGTGTGACATACCGTGTAATGATAATGGGCGATATTGAGCCGGAAAAAGTGCATCATGAAATAGAAAGGCAGCTGACAGGCATAGGTTGCACTATTCGTGGACAATCAAATTAAAAAAGAATAATCAGACCTTACTCACAAGGTCTTCAAGCGCAGCCTTTGGATCAGCGGCCTTTACAATACCTGATGCCAGCAAAACGCCAACTGAACCAAGTTCAAGAGCTGCTGCAAGGTCCTCACCTTTTGAGATACCCGCACCGCATAGAACCTGAACTGCGGGGTCGATCCTCTTGACCGCTTCTACTGAACCTGTGACGACCTCAGGGTCTGCTTTTGATACCGGGATGCCAGAGCCGATAAGCTCTGGTGGTTCGACTGCAACGTAATCCGGGCCGAGTGCTGCTGCTGCGGCTGAAGTTGCAACGTTGTTGGTGCAGACTATTGTTTTGAGTCCTGCATCCTTTGCTGTTGTGATGGATGCATCAATGTTTGCAAGTGTAAGACGGCATTCGGAGTGGTTAATGAGGGTTCCGACTGCGCCTGCATCTTTAATTGACTGGACGAATGCATGTCCTGTAAAGCTGCCTGCTCCTACGGGGTCAAGACTCTGCGAGTAAACCGGCAGGTCGACCTGTGATGCTACCCTGTAGATGTCGCAGAACTGGGGTGCAACACCGATCTCTATTCCGCAGTCATCTGCAACTTCCTTACATGCCTGTGCAACTTTTACGGCGCCTTCGCCTGTTCCTTCAAGATAAGTCTTAAGGTTCAGGACAATTAGTGTAGAACTCAATTAAATCTCTCCAGTACGAATTTAACAGTATTAAGGTGAGAAGAAGTATAAAGGTAACTGTGGAAACGAAAGATCAGGCTTCTCAATATTGTGCAAGTAATTCTGATTTCCGCACTTCTCTTTTTTTGTGTAGTGCCACCTGTAGAGTGATTATTCTGGACACCTTAACAGTTTAATATATTTAGAGCTATTTTTTATTTATTGTTGATGTACAAGCCTATAAATATTACTATTGTGTATGGATAATAACGACATTATCTTATCCATCCGAGGATGTTTCATGGGAAAATCGGACCTAAAACATATACAAGATATGATCATACAGGACAAGTTCATTGTTTCAGATCATGCAAGGACAAGGATGTTCCAGAGAAATGTCACAACAGATGAACTGATCAAAGCTGTGAACAATTCAAGCATCATTGAAGAATATCCCGATGATAGGCCATGTCCTTCTGTTCTTCTTCTGGGTTTTGTTAATAATGAGGCATTTCATGTGGTAGTAGCAGATTGTACTGATCATGCGAGAATAATAACCGTTTATTACCCGGCAAAAGATAAATGGATTGAAAACAAAATAAGGGTTGATGACAAATGATTCCTGATAAATGCAGTTTCTGTAAAGGCAGGTTAATTAAAGGTAAGCATGAATTTGTTGTAAAAATAGGTGGAACCGTGCTTTCAATCAGGGATGTTGATGCTTTTATCTGCGAAGAATGCGGAGAAGCATATTATACGCCTGAAACCTCAAGGCGAATAGACAAAGTTATGACTCGTTTTCATGATTCTACTCTGCGTGTTCATCCGCTTGCTGCAGGAGAAATTAGCCTTAGCGAGATCGAAGCTGAAAACTGCTAAAATCTAGCTACTTTTTTAATTTTGGTGATGGAAATTACATCTGCATCTTTAGATGAAATCGAAAATAATAATTAAAAAGAAGAAAAGAGTGTGGAAATTCCACACGCTTAGAAGTCGGTCATAACTCTGAACTGGTCGATCTCAGGGTTGTTAAGACCTTCAATGAATTTTTCTGCGACCTGCCTTACATCCTTTGCGTTGGTGATCGCTCTTCCGACTACAAGGACATCTGCACCTGCTTTAAGTGCCTGTGGCATTGTGTTGATACGGACACCGCCGGCCACTGCCACCAGGAGTTTTGGTGAGAGAGCCTTGATCTCGTCGATGTTGCCCCATGCGTGTTCTGTTTCCTCGATGTCGATTCCACGGTGGAGTTCTACAACATCCGGAAGTACGTCGAGCTGCTTGAGTACGGCCACAGGATCATCACAGTTGAGGGTGTCCATTATAGCATAGATTCCTGTCTTGTGTGCTTCCTCGATCGCCTTGTTAAGGGTTGCTACTGGTGCAAGTGCAGAAACCACAATTGCATCAGCGGTTGCATCTGCTACCATACGTGCCTCAAGGTTTCCTGTATCCAGGGTCTTAAGGTCAGCAACTATGAATGCGTCAGGACGAATCTCTCTGAGCTTTGTGACAACGTCAACACCATAGCGCTTGATAAGAGGTGTACCTGCTTCAAGGATAACGTGGTCGCTCTTTGGGATCTGGCTGACGATTTCCTGAATGACAGGAAGATTCGGATTGTCAAGTGCAACCTGCAGGTATGGCGGGTTCCAGAGTCTGGATACCTTGAATCCCATGATTGCGTGACCCATTCTGTCCTTCTCCTTGAGTACTGTGTCTACATCCGGGAAGCCGTCCACTGCGCGCTTTACTGCCAGTTTCGTAGCTCCGTAGTTGTACCTGTATATCCTGTTGTAGTCTTTTGCTTCAGGGTGGATGAAAACACTTGCAACAACCACAAGGTCCTCAACATCCATGTCACCGAATGCTCCCTCTTCAAGGGCATCTGCAACTGCCTTTGCCACAGCTGCCTGTGCAGGACCGAAAATCTGACCTGCCTGATCCATGTTCTTTACTGTGACCTTTGGCACGATAAGTGTTGCAGGTTTTGCAGGAAGGTTCGGACGGATAACTGAAAGCAGAGGTGTGTGGCCTGCTGAAAGTTGTGTCAGTCCGTTTGCGAATGCCTGACCCACAGGACCGTCTTTGTTTCCGATCATAAGGTCAACGTGTGCGAGTTCTGGGTTCTCGCCGATTAATGCTTCTCCGACTAATAACATGATTTTCACTCGTATATACTGATGAATATTAACTCGTCAATTCGATTTATAAGTTTATCAGGTAGTGATTTATCAGGATCTGCCTCTTAGTGATTCTGATCTGCAAATACGATCTACCTTTTCTCGTGCAAAACCAGTCCTTTTTATATTATAGTTACGGCATGGACACGAGATTTTGTGCTTTATATAATATATATCAATAAATAGTTTGTTGAAACTCTCATTTTTAGTTTCAAAATCAGGACATTATCTTCGGACAGATATCAGTTGTTGTGTCCATCACATTTTTTAACTCAAAATGCAGATTTTCTACGTGAAATTTAAAAGTATTATTGAGTTTAGCGACATTATCTGCCAAACAAATCATTTAGCTTATCCTGAACTTCTGATCGTTTAGAACTGTCGATTGATCCGATGACTTTACGAACATCCCCTGAATCCATTGTGAAGATCTTGTTGATCCTAATCCAGCTCGTATGGCGAATAGCACCGCTGGAAAGATCGGTATTTGTCAAACAGATTGCAAAGGAATCATTGGATTGCTTTGATGTTATCTGACACAGGACAATATCACTTCTTATCTGATCAGTGAGTGCAAGTGCAGGCCTTAGTTTGCTGGAACTACCGTTTGTAAACGGAAAATTGATTATTACAATATCTCCTTTCCGTGGCATATTCTTACTCTTCCAGTTCCTCATTCAGATATTCCCAGGCAGCGTCATCTTCCGGCGAGTCCCACGATTCAGCGAGAGCCTTCTGGGATGCTATTGCACAGCCAAGTTTTTCCTCAAGTGCAGACATAGGCCTTATCTCAATGTGGTCATGAAATACCAGAATTGCTGCTTTTTCATCTTCTTTCATGTTGAGTTCCCTAAATGCACTTGGAAGGGTTATCTGCCCCTTTTTGGAGACAGATATACTTTTGATCTCTAACAATGTCATGGAATTATCACTTACATATCTTACTTGTAAGATACCATATTTACCTTCTGATTGATGCATTTTGTATATCAGATCATCTTAGGGCAGATATCATCCATTATGCACTCGTCACATTTGGGACCCACAGGCCTGCAAACGTTCTGCCCGAACAGCACCATCAGACCGTTGATATTCTTCCACTCATCCCTGGGAACTACCTTCTCAAGCTCCTTTTCAGTCTCATCCGGGTCAGATGTATCCACCAGCCCCATCCTGTTGGATATCCTGTGAACATGGGTATCCACTGCTATGACGTCCTGCTCGAATCCGTACCCAAGCACGCAGTTTGCAGTCTTTCTTCCGACTCCCGGAAGCTTGAGCAACTCGTTCATTGTGTCCGGAACAATACCACCATAGTCCTGCAGGATGATCCGGGAAATGTCAATGATTCGCTGTGCTTTCACCCTGTAGAAGCCCACGTTCCTTATCAGCTCCTGTATCTCATCCACATCAGCTTCTGCCATTTCCTCAACCGTAGGAAATACGCTGAAAAGCTTCTGCGTTGTCGGGATTGTCACATCATCGCGTGTACGCTGGGACAGGACCGTGGATATCAGAAGATAGAACGGGTCCCGATTCACATGAAAATAGCCATTAGGATACAGTTCTTTGAGACGGGAGATCACTTCTTCCACATACATCTGAAAGTTGATAGAGTAGCAAGTTATAAACTGTTTTCCATGTGAGCATCGGATAGTGTACAATCCTCCGGAATGCATAACACCTGCCCACGATCAACAAAAACAGCTTCCTATCTTCCGGGTGAAGGAGAATAGGCCGGGAATCTAATATGCACTGTAGTCCCGAAACCTTCCTGACTCTCGATCCAGATCTCACCGGAATGGACCTCTGTGATCATTTTACTTACGTAGAGGCCAAGTCCGCTGCCACCGTATTTCCTTGCCATCGAGCTGTCGACCTGGTAAAATCGCTTGAAAACGTTTGAGAATTCGGTTTTCGGTATGCCTATACCACTATCTTTTATCGTGGCGTGCACGTGTCCGTCTTCCCGGAAAGCTGTAATAAGCACAGTGCCACCCTCGGGACTGAATTTTATGGCATTATCCACAAGGGACCTGAAAAGATACGGGAGGTACTCCACATCACCCATCACAAGTGGCAGATTATCCTCAAAGGAAGTGGAGATCGTTATCTGCTTTTCTCCGGCCTTGAAAGAAAAGTATTCAGCAATTCTTTTGAGACTGTCCTCGATCCTTACAGGATCGAACCTGTAGTTGACTTTTCCGGACTTGGCTATACTCATATAAATAAGCGAGTCCAGAAGGAAACTCAGATGATCGTATTTATCGAGTACGGTCTGCATGGCATTTTTCTGCTTATCATTTAACGGACCAAGCACCTCATCGTGCACAAGTTCACTGTAACCTTTGATGGATATCAGCGGAGTCTTTAGCTCATGGCTGAGATTGGACACGAACTCATCCTTCATCCGGTCCAGTGACTTTAAGGCCTGATTTGCCTTTGAGAGATCCTCTGTGTATTTACTGATAGCTTCCTCTGCTTTTTTGCGTTCGCTTATGTCACGTCCGTTGTTCAGGAAAGCCGGTATGCCACCGTAATCTATAAGGTTTACACTCATTTCCACAGGAACTCTGGAACCATCCTTTTTTACATAGAGGGCTTCGAATGTTGCCTGTCCATTTTCCAGAACTGAGGCGGTATTTTCCATGCATTTTCCCCGGTATTCGGGTGCAACCAGATCTTCCCTGGACATACCGAGAAGCGCTTCATGTTCATAGCCCAGCATACTGCAGGCTGCAGCATTTGCTTCCAGAACAGCGCCTTCCCGGGTAAATAGAATGATAGCATCCACCGAGTTTTCAAAAAGTGTCCTGAATTTCTGCTCGGAAGATACCAGTCTGTCATGCAGTTTTTTACTCTCCAGGAGATTTTTCGAGCGGGTGAGCAGTTCGACCCTGTCAATGGGCTTTGTGAGGAAATCATCTGCTCCTGCTTCTATACCTTCCAGCCTGTCATCTCTTGAAGACAGGGCTGTGACGATTATAACCGGAATAAAACTGGTTTCTTCAGATGATTTTATGCGCCTGCATACTTCATAACCGTTTATGCCAGGCATCATAACATCAAGAATGATAAGATCAGGTTTTTTCCTGCTTAGGATATCAAGTGCCTCTTCACCACTGAAAGCCTCAAAAATATCATATTTACTGACCAGTTGGGCTTCCATTAACTGGACATTGATAGGGTCATCGTCTACAATCAGGGTCCTGGGCCTGTACTGTTCAATCATTTAAAAGAACCAATTCCATTTTTATAAAGAAGCTTATTTACAAAAGCAATTGTTACTATATTCATAATAGTGAAATTATATAATAAATTTGCTTTTGACTGATCATTTGCTTTTACAATAATATGATAAAATAGGAATAGTGATTTTTTATATAAGTCTGTCCGTCAGCAATCCAGAATGCAAATATCTTAATATCCTTAAAATAATACCGGACTGATGCTGGATAACCTATTGATGAACCTGTCAGAATATGCATACCTGAGTCTTTTTGTGACAAGTTTTCTGGCGTCGACCGTTCTTCCCCTGGGATCTGAAACCCTTGTTGTTGTGCTTATCAGATCGGGATTTAATTTTTTTGCGGTTGTGATGGTTTCCACCATAGGAAACTATCTGGGCTCATGCACCACCTATTATATTGGCTTTAAGGGACGCAGCGATATTATTGAGAAATATTTTTCAATATCTGAAAAACAGCTAAGAAAAGCCGATAGCTGGTTTGATAAGTACGGCCCTTTCCTGCTACTGTTCACATGGCTTCCATTAGTAGGAGATGCCATAACAGCTTCAGGAGGAATGCTGAAGCTTGATTTCAGAATTTTTTCCATCTATGTGTTCATTGGAAAGTTTCTACGCTACTTTGCCGTTTCATATCTGGCCCTGAATTTATGAATGTATCCAAAAGTGCGATAAAGTGTAACTGATTTTGGATAAGTATATATATCTGCACACCAGTATTAATATAATTATATATAATCATAGTAAGAAATTTGGGCTGAATTCATAATGACATCACTCGACGTGGACCAGAAAACTCTGATCAAAAACTCAGTGCTGATACCAATCGCATTTGTAACAGGAACGCTCATTGCAGTCACTGCTTATAAATACTTACCACCAACAACTGCTCTGATATCAGTTTTTGGCAGTGCTATCATAGTTTCACTGCTGACATATGCACTGGTAAAATCAAGATCGAAGTAAGTCAGAAAACTATTTTGCGATACTTTTATAGCCTTGCATATGCATTTATTTCTGTATGCAGGCTCGTGGTCTAGCTGGTCATGACGTTGCCTTCACACGGCAGAGGTCGGGTGTTCGAATCTCCCCGGGCCCACCATTTTCATTATCTTCTGCTGATGTTGGGCTATGATGCATACTAACTGTTGAAATCAATAGCAATCCAGACTTCAAACGGCGCATGTCAGATGATTAATAATTACTCGCTGTAGTGCTCTTATTAGTTCAATTGTATCCTATGACAGGACCATTAGATTATACCTTCCATTTATGTAAATATGGATAAAATCTTAAAGCATTCCTGGAAATAGAGGCTCTATAAATGCCGCTAATAATGCTAAGAGTGTTCCCAGAAATAAAACTAATAGTCCCACTATATTGAAACTAGTTTTTTGGGCAGCTAATCCTAAACCAGTGATGAATATTCCTACTATTGAGATTGTAGTATAGATTAATAAAGACATTACAATAACCTCCCTTCATACATTATTTATCCGATTATTTATAATCGTGGCGTTTGCTGGTGCAATCACGTTGCTTGTTGCTGAAATATTCACACGGCAGAGGTCGGGCGTTCGAATCTCCCGGACCCATCATCCTGCTTTTACTCTGGAAGCTTTGATATTTTAGTCCCGAAATATGCAGTTCCCTGAAGTATACTATTAATCCAAAAAAGTACACCATATTTCTGAAAAAAGGACAGTACCGACCATAATGAAATCAGTGTAATAGTCGATAGTTCTAAAATAAAATCCGGTTTAAATTTTAACGGCGTTAAAACATTACTAGTGAACAAAAGATAGTAGCGTTACAGTATTATAATCCGTTTTGGTTATATGTAAATAGCACTAAGTATAGGTTGCAAGCACTGGGATGCTTGCTAATTCCAGGAGTGGAGTTAAAAGGGAGATATTGGGGGATATCCCAGACAAGCAAAGGAGAGGTACCTTAAATGGGCATAGGTACCTCTTCTTTCCTACTCAACCATAAACGGGTTGGGGAGTGGAGTTTATGAGATGTGGGGACATCTCGAACACGTAAGGAAAGAGGCACCTTAAAGCGTGGTGGTTTGTCGGGTACCTCATCCTATTATTCCTATAGTTCCAAAATTGTTCTTCTGCTATAAAAGTCGTTCCTATCATTGAATTTGGTTTTCCTTTTCAGGACATTTTGTTACACATTTCCACAGAAAATATCCCGGATGGATATGCCGGATTTAAACTTAGTAGTGATTTTTGATAGCATCTTTTAAAAAATCAGTATCCAGAAAAACTTTGCTTCCAAAATAATAAGAGCGCAAAAAATCTTTTTTAAAGCAACAATCAGGCCCTTCAGGGTAGGATTGTACATAGGGAGGTCTACATATTGAAAGTTAGACAAAGCATACTGGTATGTTTTGTAGTTGCTATGTTGTTAGCGGTAGCAAGCAACGCATCTGCGCAGATGGTTGAAGGAACCGAGACGCAGATAACTACAAACGAGTCCAGTCAGATATTCCCCGATACCCATGATGAAAAAGTAGTCTGGATGGACGAACGCAACGGGAACTGGGATATCTACATGTACAACGTTTCTCAGGATGAGAGAATACAAATTACCACAAATGAATCCGGACAACTTTATCCGGCTATCTACAACAATACCGTAGTCTGGGAAGACAACCGAACATCTAATCAGGACATCTTCATGTATAATCTGACATCTCAGAATGAGACTCAGATAACCATGAACATGTCAAACCAGACAAATCCTGAAATTTACAATAATACCGTAGTCTGGGAAGACGACAGGAACGGCAATTGGGATATTTTCATGTACAATCTGACATCTCAGAACGAGACGCAGATAACTATGAACATGTCAAACCAGACAAATCCCGACATCTACAACAATACCGTAGTCTGGGAGGACAACCGTACCGGCAACTGGGATATTTTCATGTACAATTTGACATCCCGGAACGAGACACAGATAAGTACGAACATATCAAACCAGACAAGTCCTGCAATTTACAAGGACACGGTAGTATGGCTCGATGATGCAAATAACAGCACCCAGGTTTATCTGTATAATATTTCCACGATGAGCGAATCCCGGATAACGATGAATGAATCCATGAAAGGATCACCTGCAATTTACGGTGATTATGTGGTATGGATGGACAACCGCAGTGATAACTGGGATATCTACCTCTATGATAATTCCTCACAGCAAGAATTCCAGGTCACAGAGAACGGATCCGACCAGATGAATTGCACGATCTATAAGAACATGATAGCATGGCAGGATGACCGCAATAATAACTGGGACATCTATATGCTGACATTGGGTGGCAATGGCAGCAACGGTGGTAATGGTGCTTCCGGTAACGGCCAGACAGACGGCACAGCGGCAATTGAAGTGAACAAGACATTTGTATCAAATGCGGATGAGGACGAATCGGCAGATGCGAGTGTCAATGATACGCTGACATACAATATAACTGCCACAAATACCGGCAATACGGACCTGACAAACGTGTTTGTGGAAGACAATCTTACAGGGCAGAACAAAAGCTGTGAGCTGCTGCAGCCGGGAAAGGAATGTGTGCTTACCACAGAGTACATCGTAAACGTTACTGATCTGGGAACGAACATAAGCAATATGGGTACAGCTAATAGCGATCAGACCAGGCAGGTGAATGATACCGAGAATGTAACCGTACCCATGCAGGAAATGATAATTGAGAAAATGTTAATATCGAACGCAGACGAGGACGGGTCAAATGATGTAAGTGTCAATGACACACTGACATACAACATAACTGCAACCAACAACGGTACTGCAAATCTGACGAATGTAACTGTTGAAGACGATCTGACAGGAGACAACAAAAGCTGTCCTTTCTTGCAACCCGGAGAGGAGTGCACACTGAGCACAGAGTATGTCGTCCGGTTGAGTGATATCGGAACAAACATAAGCAATACAGGAACAGCCTACAGTAACCAGACTCAGCCTGTGAACGACACAGAGGAAGTATACGTACCTGTACCGGAGATGAGTATAGACAAGCAACTTGTCTCTAATGCGGATGAAGATTCATCGGGCAATATAACGGCCAATGATACGCTGACATACAATATCACGGCTACAAATACAGGTACTACAAACCTGACAAACGTAGTTGTTGAGGATGATCTGACAGGAAACAGTACAAGCTGTCCACTGCTGCAACCGGGGGAAGAATGTCCATTGACGATATACTATGTCGTAAAGAGCAGCGATGTCGGAACGATCATCATCAACACAGGTTCAGCATACAGCAATCAGACCCGGCCAGTGTATGATACGGCTCAGACAGAGATGGTTAGTACTTCTGCTATCGTAACCGGTGGAAACGCTTCTAATGGCACAAATGTAACGGCAGAAAATGTTTCCGCGGAAAACGGTGTCGTGAGCAATGATACCACAGAAGATGAGCAGACCATTGATAATGCTTCGTCTGAAGTGGATTCTACAGAAACGAATGATATTCCTGCAGAAGATAACGCTGAGGATGAGAACGACGCCGAAGAGAATGGTGTCCCTGAAGAGGACAGTACCACAAACGAGAATGGCAGTAACGATGAGGAAAGTATTGCTGAAGAAGACAATACTAATGGAGAGGATACTACCGTAGAGGATAACAGTAATGAGGAGGAGGAGGAGAACGTCGAAATTGACAATACCACTGAAGAGACAAATTCATAAGCCAGAGAACACAGATTTTCAGGGAGATGGATTTCTGACATATCTCCCTGTATTTTTAATGTGCTGATGTGGCCACTAACTTTAGATTCTCATACAATTTTTAAAATCTAATTAACTATGAAAAAGGAGCAAGAAGAATAAAAAATCCTGATTCTTCGAAAAATTCAATTTAAATGATTAATCCACTCAAGTCGAAGACTTATTCCGTAGTTGTCCCGTCAAACTCGGCTTCGTTGGCTTCTGCTTCTTCCTTGGTGGCGCGTACGATCCCATCCTTATGATGTGCAGGTGAATAGATCGTATAGAGTTTCAGTTCCTCCGAGTCTGATGTATTGATTACATTGTGATCTGCACCTGCCGGTACTACCACTGCTACACCGTCACCGACCTCGTACTCGTTACCGTCGATTATACATTTTCCCTTTCCGCTTTCAAAACGGAAGAACTGGTCATTCTCCTCATGTACCTCCATTCCGATCTCTTCCCCGGGCTTGAGGCTCATAAGTACAAGCTGGCTGTGCTTTGAGGTATAGAGAACCTTACGGAAGTTACTATTCTCCAATGTGGCTTTTTCGATATCAGTAGAAAATCCTTTCATACAAAGAACTACAAATCGATTGTATAAATAATCACTAGAAACAATATTTGTGACATGCAGATAGATTTTCCAATTGAAAGAGAATCGATTTATTGAAAAAGAAAAAAGCATCATTCGCTTTGTTCGGCATACCTTGATTTTGCTTCTGTTAGTATACTGACAGCTTCTTCAAGGCCCTGCCAGCCGAAGATCTGCACTTGTTTGTTCTCCAGATTCTTGTAAGTTTCAAAAAAGTGGGTAATCTCCTTTAACAGATGAGGAGGGACCTGCTCAAGTGTTTCTATATAGTTCCATAAGGGATCCGTTTCCGGGACACAGAGTATCTTTTCATCCCTTCCCTTATCATCCTCCATATCGAACAATGCAACAGGATGCACATCTATAAGACATCCCGGAAAGGTAGGCTCCCAGGTCAGTACAAGAGCGTCAAGAGGATCTCCGTCGAGTGCAAGGGTGTCAGGGAAAAAACCATACTCACAGGGATACATCATTGAGGAAAAAAGCATCCTCTCAAATTTCACCATTTTCTTTTCCTTATCATACTCGTATTTGTTACGACTCCCCTTGGGAATCTCAATGATCACACTTTCAACCTGACGCTCCGGAACACCGGCCTCTTTGTATATAAACAGAGTAATTTGTAAACACCCCTCGAACCATAAAAATTGTCATGCAAGCTAATCCTGAATATATCATACTGTGGACTGCTTTAAGCTCCATTGTACAAAATCATGCAAAAGGTTTGAACTCCCGGATTCTCACTTCAGTTGTTTCAATGCATCGCGGCAGGCAGCCACTGCAGGTGCTCCCGAAGTTATGAAGATGACGTCCATGGTTTCCATGATCTCTTCCTTAGTGGCACCGTTCTTGAGCGCACTTTTCATCTGAACCACAGCACATCTCTCACACTGCTTGGATGCAACTACCGCAAGTGCCATCAGTATCTTTGTTTTAGCAGGCAGGGCACCATCTGAGAGCAACCTGTGATTGCAGAGATTGTATTTTTTCAAAAATGCGGAATCTAGCTCTCCCAGCGTTTCAAGTATCTGTGGAGTAAAACCCAATTTACCACTCATCTTATCCAGTAATTCTTCATGTTCAAGTTCTTCATGTTCGGACATTTAATACCCCCTTTGTCCACACTCATTCTATGCTGCTTTTTACATATGTATTTATTCCGCGTGAAAGCAGATACAGCATATTGGAGTTCCCATAACCCAAAAACCGAATACGCCTGTTTAAAAAATAGAAGAGCAGAAATTGTATCTGCCTATTCAAAAACGAAATTACATTTCATATCTTTTTGAGTCGGCTCCTCCTCCACCTCATAATCTTCTTTGTATCGCGGAAGGTCGGCACTCATATACCTTGGGAAAACGAAAGATACTTCCTTCTGGTATGTCTGTCCATCAGTGGTCACACGAAACAAAAGTTCAGGCCTGTTACCATATTTTACGAGATCTGTGCTTCTCATACATATCACTCCTTTAGCTAACCTATTTGCATGGTGAAGATAAGAGAACCATCCACGGTCATCCGGTAAGTAATGGAATCATCCCGGGATGCTAACTCCAAACCCACAGCATCATTACATAATACTCTAATGTATATAAGTTGTTTTGTTTACAATACTAAATGGCACACACATTAATGTAATTATAATGGCTAACAATACTAAAAATCAAGTCCATGTTACAAAAATATACCATCGTCCCACACGTCAAAAAAAGCGAACAATCCTCAGCCAAAATAAGAAAAATCAGAAAAATTACATGTGAAGGCGGCATAGAATGAGGGCGAATATAGTCTCATATCAGGTAGTTGTATCCCAGAACTGAGAAGGTCAAAGAAATTCCATACTTTACCGGGGACCTGGTTGCCGAAATAATATGAAATTTGATTGATAAAATAATGTTATATCATCCATATATTTTGAGTGCTTGGCTGAAATTAAATTGTAAGATAATATTAGCCTGCAAACAAAAGATAATCTTACTCTTTAGATTAAGAAAGGGTTAGGTTAAATAAAAAAATAACTAATTATTCATTGCGAGCAGGGGTCGCTCGCAAAGTGTTGGAGTGGAGTAAAGTTAAGTAAAGTGGGGGTTGAAGAGATGTGGGGACATCTCGGAACCATAAGGATGGAGGCATCTTAAAGCGTGGTGGTTAATCGGATGCCTCCACCTATAACACTAATATGGATACTTCAAAAGCAGACTTACTATAAAAAATAATCTCTTTTACGACTGAAATTCATAAAACTGATAAAATAAGACGATCTGACATATCCTGATGACAGACAGTTGTATAGATCAGAAATTGTTAAACAAATAATGATCCTGAATAACAGGATGGATTAAAAAAGAAAAAGTTTCAAAGTTCCATGAAACATACGGAACAACTATCTTTCGCCCTGCTCATCACTCGTGGTCACTCTTGTTTTCATTTACCTTCTTTTTAGAGAGGTTGTGCACGGCAGGGTTATGGACCACTTCTCCCTTGATATTGAACCTTGAACCGTGACACGGACAATCCCATGTCTTTTCCGCATTGTTCCAGGAAACGAAGCATCCCATGTGACTGCAGGCAGGGTCCAGTGTATGGAGATCACCGTTATCGTCACGATAGGCAGCAACCCTTTCACCCTCAACCTTTACAACTGCACCAGTACCTGGAGCCAGATTCGAAACATCCTCATGAAGTGGTAGTATCCTTGCACCCACAAGCCCCTTCGTGGATTCAACTGTCTGCAAGAAAATATCTTTTGCAGATTCCACCGGCTTGAAACGTGACGGACTGTATACCTTTGCCCAGGGATTCTCATTCCCGAGGATCATATCACTGATGATCATTGCCGCCACCGTGCCTGTGGTCATACCCCATTTCTGGAAACCGGTTGCCATATAGGAATGTTTGCTTCCCGATGTGATCCTTCCGATATAGGGTACGTGATCCACAGGCATGACATCCTGTGTGGACCAGTGATAATCGACGGATTTTACAGGGAAGATGGAGCGTGCCCATTCCTCCAGCCTTCTATAATGATCGAGCGAGTTTTTAGCCTCGCCTGTCCTGTGCTCCTCCCCGGCCACAAGTACCAGTTCACCAGCATCTGTCGGCTGCGAACGTAAAGAATGTGCAGGTTTTTCCGCATTGATGAACATACCTTCAGGGAAGGGTTCGCCTATGCGCACTCCCAGTACATAGGAACGGGACTGGTAGAGCCTTGAGAAGAATATGCCGGGTTTGTCAAATACAGGGAAATGTGTGGCCTGTATCACATCCTTTGCAGTTACCGTGATGCCTTCGTGGGTACTTACTTTTACAGGTCCGTCACCTTCCATTTCACGTACCTGCTGATTCTCAAAGATATGGCTTCCGTCTCCAGGGATCATGCGTGCCAGTGCACACAGGTATTTACGCGGATGGAACTGTGCCTGTCTATCGAAACGGACAGCTCCGTATGTGCCGAACGGAAGCGGAGGATTATCATCAAAGGATGCGGGAAGTCCCAGCTTTTTAGCTGCATCCACCTCTTTGTGAATCTTTTCCACCGAGCTCATGGAGCCTGCATAAACGTAAGCAGGCTTGTACATAAAATCGCAATCAATATTGTGTTCATTGATCAGTGAAGCCATTTTTTCTATGGCTGCCTGATTCGATTCTGCATACTTTCTGGCCTGATCTTCTCCGTAATGGGAGATCAGATGGTCATAGATCAGATGATGCTGAGAGGTGACCTTTGCAGTAGTCTGTCCACTCACTCCGTGCAGTATACGACCTGCCTCGATAAGGGCTACGGATAAACCTGCCTGTTTCAGCAGTAATGCAGAAGTAACACCGACTATCCCGCCACCGATTATCGCCACATCGACTTCGGCATTTTCCGAAGGAGACGGATAGTCGGACTCTGGTGTAGAGGATATCCAGTATGCTTCAGCTTTGCCCTGCGGAGTGTAATCAGTACTCCGGCCTGTGTTCATAAGGACCCGCCTTTTTATTCTACCTTCATTGCATAGGTATCCTGTGTGGGATCAACCAGGTTGCATAGTTCGAAAATAAGTCTTATTCTCCCGCCAATGCCCTCAAGATCGCTTTTGTAAACTTTACCGCCATCCATACCGGATGCTAATTTTGCGTTTATGACCTTATACATAGGAAGTTCCCCATTATACCCCTTCTAGGTTCGTATAGAACATCACCTGCAAAGCTTAAATACATTTTTAATCAGCTTAAAAAGCATATAAAAACAGTATTAAAAAAGCCACAGGACACTTTATTTTTTTAGATTGAAGATCATACTCTGCCGACTTTGCCGCAATAATAATATCTTATTGTTCAGAACTAAGCTAATCATGCTATCCAGAGACGAACTAAAGGACAGGATCAACAGTGAACCGCCACTTGTTGAGAATACTATAGACACCGAAACACAATTGCAGCCCAACAGCTTTGAGCTAACGCTCAAGGGCATCGAAGCATTAAAAGGCACCGGAGCAGTGGATTTTGACAATACCCAGAGACATATACCTGAAAGCGAAAGTATAGAATTCAATGCTGAAGGCTGGGCTTTCCTGAAACCGGGAACATATAAAATCACTTTCAATGAGGTGGTAAATATTCCCCTGGACCTGGCTGCCATTGCGAGACCAAGATCAAGTCTTCTCAGATGCGGAGTTACTGTGGAATCGGCAGTGTGGGATTCCGGCTACAGAGGAAGAAGCGAATCAATGCTGGTTGTACATAATCCCAATGGATTCAGGGTCAGGCAAAATGCAAGACTATTGCAGCTGGTATTCTACAATCTCCTCCGGGAGGTCAGTGAAGGATACTGCGGCAGATACCAGAATGAAAACCTGTAACCATGATCTGGTCTACGTAAAAATTATGTAGAATCAAGCCTATGAGAGATGCATGAGCGAAATTGGCAAATCTGTCAGGATCGAAAGAATATTCGATCGTAATACCGGTAATGCGATAATAATCCCAATGGACCATGGAGTCGGAGCAGGTCCTATCAAAGGTTTAATAGATATGCCTTCAACCGTGAACAAGGTTGCAGAGGGGGGAGCAAACGCCGTTCTGGGACATATGGGACTTCCCAAGTACGGACACAGAGGGTACGGAAGGGACGTCGGACTTATTATCCACCTTTCAGCCTCCACATCACTGGGACCGGATCCCAACCACAAGGTGCTTGCGACAACGGTGGAAGAAGCAATCAAGGTCGGAGCCGACGCTGTTTCCGTACACATAAACGTTGGTGCGGATGACGAGGCAAAGATGCTCCATGATCTTGGGCACATCGCAAGCAAATGTGACGAATGGGGAATGCCACTTCTTGCAATGATGTATCCAAGAGGTCCTAAAGTAACATCCGAGCACGATGTGGAATATGTCAAGCACGCTGCCAGGATCGGAGCGGAACTTGGTGCTGACATTGTCAAAACCAATTATACGGGCGATATTGACTCATTCAAAGAAGTCGTTCAGGGATGTCCTGTCCCTGTGGTCATAGCAGGTGGCCCGAGAATGGAAACCGAGAATGATCTGCTTGAGATGATCCATGATTCCCTGCAGGCAGGAGGAAAAGGAGTCGCTATCGGAAGAAATGTCTTCCAGTCAGATGACCCCATAAAGCTTGTATCCCGCATATCCATGATAGTCCATAAAGGGCTTACACCGGATGAAGCTATGGAATCTTAAGATTCCAGTATTTCTTTTTAACATAATTATCATATAAAATAGAAGAACAGTGAGCTGGTTTCTTTTTTCCACTGGAAGTAAGGGGCTCTTCCCGTACAATTGCGGTTCTTAATACGTTTTTACAGAAAAAGATCAGAGATAAATTAATTGCTCTAGCAGAAAAGATGATGAAATGAAAAGAAAAGCAAGGTCAAGTGTTGAAATGACCAATTGAATCATATAAAGTGGTGGTACGATATGAAATATGATTGCTTAGCTGACCTTGCTCAAAGTGAAGAAGATATGATCACCTATATAGGGATTATGCACAGCATGTACCAAAGTTTGTACATGAAAATTGAAAACACATACATGCATTGTCTGAAATAAGTCGCGTTACTATTAAATCCGATGGAAATGTCGATGTTCTATCAATCTAATTACAGACACATTATGACGAGGACATCTTATGGATAAATACGAACAGGTTATAGAACTGGCCAAACGCCGGGGCTTTTTATGGAACTCATTCGAACTCTACGGAGGAACAGCAGGGTTTTACGACTACGGACCTCTGGGAAGCACACTAAAACGCAGGATAGAGCAGATCTGGAGAGAGCTATTCGTTATCCAAGAAGGTTTCATGGAGATCGAGACCCCTACGGTAGGGATCGAGAACGTGTTCGTGGCATCCGGACATGTTGGCGGCTTCTCAGACCCTTTGTGTGAATGTAAGGCATGTGGCGAGGCTTTCAGGGCAGACCACCTGATAGACAAACTGGTTCCTGTTGCCGATGCACTCAGCAACGAGGAACTTGACAGGATCATCAGTGAGAACCAGGTGAAATGTCCCGAATGTGAAGGTGACCTTGGTGATACATACGAGTTCAACCTAATGTTCAAGACACAGATAGGACCAGGATCCGGCAGGCAGGGATACATGCGTCCCGAGACCGCACAGGGAATGTTCGTGGACTTTTTGAGACTGGCACGTTTCTACCGTGAAAAGCTGCCATTCGGTGCCACCCAGATAGGAAAGTCTTACCGTAACGAGATCTCCCCGAGACAGGGTGTCATCAGGCTCAGGGAGTTCACACAGGCAGAAGCTGAGATCTTCATCGATCCAGAGAACAAGAGCCATCCGAACATAGGAAGGTTTGCCGACACGGTCCTGAACCTGTATTCGGATGCTGCACAGGAAAAAGGGGAAATCGAGAAGATGACAATAGCCGAGGCACTGGAGAAGGGCATCATAGCCCATGAGTTCCTCGCATACCAGATCGGACTTACAAACCTCTTCCTGCAGCGTGTGGGTGTTGCTCCTGAGATGCTCAGATTCAGGCAGCACAAGAAGGACGAGATGGCACACTACGCCATGGACTGCTGGGATGCCGAGGTCAGCACCAGCAGGTTCGGCTGGGTGGAAGTTGTCGGAATTGCCGACAGGACGGACTATGATCTCCGCGCACATGCATCTGTCAGCAAGACCGAGCTCTCTATTTACCGAGAATACTCCGAACCGAAGATGGTCACTCAGTTTGTGGTCAAGCCCAACATGGGAAAACTTGGCCCGCTCTTCAAGGGCAAGGCAAAGATGGTCGCAGAAGCCCTTAAGGAACTATCAAGGGAGGAACTGGAAAAAGGAGAGATCAAGGTCAAGATCGATTCCGAGGAGGTCACTGTTCCAGAAGATGCTGTCCAGTTTGCAGAAGAGACGGTAAAGGTCAGCGGAGAGAACATCGTACCTCATGTGGTGGAGCCATCCTTTGGTATAGACAGGATATTCTACACTGTCCTGGAGCATGCATTTGATGAGGAAGCGGTACCTGCAAAGGAAGATGAGGAGGAAGAATCCAGAATAGTCATGAGATTCAGGAACGAGACCGCACCTGTCCAGGTTGCAGTGCTTCCTCTCCTGACCAGAAAAGAGCTCATCGAGCCTGCAAGAAATATAGAGAGCAAGATAAGGGAACAGGGACTTCTTGTCTCATATGATGATTCAGGCACCATAGGGCGCCGCTACAGAAGAAACGATGAGATCGGTACACCGTACTCCATTACTATCGACTATGATACACTGGAAGACAATACAGTGACCATACGTGAGCGTGACAGCATGAAACAGGTGCGCACGTCCGTAGATGGTATAGAGGAAGTGCTGTATGAGCTCATGTATAAGAACAGGGACTTTGAGAGTGCAGGAGTTGCACTCTAATACTTTCACCCTGCTTGCCACATATTTAAAAGCTTAAAGATTGTATAGACCGACAAACTTTAGGCTTGAAAACATGCCGGAATATATCAGACATCCACTGATCAAAGCTGACACTGTGGAGCAGAGGCTTTACCAGCTTGACCTGGCCGGTAAGGCCCTTGCAGCATCCACTTTAGTAGTTCTTCCCACAGGACTCGGGAAGACCATAGTAGCTCTTCTTGTCATTGCATCACGCCTGGAAAAAGCAGGCGGGAAAGTGCTGGTACTTTCGCCCACAAAACCACTCGTTGAGCAACACGCATCTTTTTTCCGCAAGGTACTGAACATACCCGAAGAGGAAGTACTCACCTTTACGGGCAGCATCAGCCCCTCACAAAGGGAAGATTTATGGAAAAGCGGACGGGTGATCGTTTCCACCCCCCAGGTAATCGAGAACGATGTCCTCACAAAACGCATCGATCTCAAAGATGTAACCCATATAACTTTTGATGAGGCACATCGTGCTACCGGGAACTACGCCTATACATATATCGCGGAGAAATATTTTGATATCTCAAAGGACCCACTCTGTCTGGGAATTACGGCAAGTCCCGGCAGCTCCGATGAAAAAGTAGCGGAGGTCTGTGAAGTACTCCGAATTGAATCTGTTGCCGTCAAGACTGAAACGGACAGGGACGTGGCGCCTTATATTCAGAAGAAAGACATCGAATGGAAGCGTATCGATCTTCCGGCAGAGATGAAGGAGATAAAGAGCCTGCTGGAGAAGGTGCTCGAGGACAGGTACAAGAGACTCACGGATGCAGGCTATCCCATTTACAATAAAAGATATGTTTCCAAGAAGGACCTGCTTATGCTGCAGCAGAGACTGCAGGGGGAGCTCAGAGGTATGCCGGAACCATCGGTATATACTGCCATATCCATTCTTGCCGAGATTCTCAAGCTAAGCCATGCTGTGGAGGTCACCGAGACCCAGGGACTTGGTGCCTTACGCATGTATATGGAGAGGCTAGACAATGAAGCAGGTAGCAAAAAAGGAAGCAAGGCATCAAAACGTCTGGCAGAGGATCTTTACATCAGGCAGGTTGTCCACCGCCTCAAAGACTGCGACTGCGAGCATCCGAAAATGGAGCGCGTAAAGCAGATAGTCCTTGAACAGCTCAACAATAAACCGGAATCAAGGGTAATTGTGTTTGCAAACTACCGTGATACCGCAGAGATGATAACAAACGCCCTGTCAGAGGTAGAAGGGATAAGACCCATACGTTTTGTAGGACAGGCATCCAAGTATAAGGATAAGGGTCTCACGCAGAAACAGCAGGTAGAGATCATTGATATGTTCAAGGCAGGGGAATACAACACCCTTGTGGCAACATCAGTTGCAGAGGAAGGACTGGACATCCCGTCAACCGACCTTGTGCTTTTCTATGAACCGGTTCCCTCTGAGATACGCAGCATCCAGAGAAAGGGCAGGACCGGAAGAAAGCATGAAGGGCGTGTGGTGGTACTTGTAACAAAGGGAACGAGGGACGAGGGATACTACTGGAGTAGTCTTGCCAAAGAGAAAAAAATGCAGAGCAATATGCAGGCACTCCAGAAGACCATGCCTGCCCGGGAAAGCGGAGAGTACCAGAGAACCCTTGATGATATCAATGACAAAGACCAGGTAAAGCTGGCAGATTTTGATGGAGATAAAACTAAGGTCATAGTGGACCAGAGGGAAGTGAAAAGCTCGGTTGCCAGATCGCTAGATAAGGCGGGTGTGGATATTACACTTCAGACACTGGAAGTAGGGGATTATATCCTGAGCGACCGGGTAGCTGTGGAAAGGAAGAGCACTGAGGACTTTACAGGCTCACTTGTCGAACATAAGCTCTTCGAACAGATAGCAAACCTGAGCAGGACATACGAAAAGCCGGTACTTATACTTGAGGGAGATAATCTGTTCACAAGCAGGAGGATAGACCCTTCCGCAATACACGGTGCACTGTCCTCCATAGCCCTTGATTTCGGAGTGGCTGTCCTGTATACAAGGGATGCGGAAGATACTGCCAGCCTGATAAAGCAGATAGCAAAAAGAGAGCAGACAGAAGAAAAAAGAGAGGTCAGCCTGCACGGTAAAAAAGCTGCTCCCATGTTGCCGGAACAACAGGAGTATATCATTTCATCAATTTCCGATATAGGCCCCGGTGCTGCAAAAAGTCTCCTGAAGCATTTCGGAAGCGTGGAGAATGTAATCAGGGCAGACTACGATGAACTCCTGAAAGTGAAGAACATCGGACCAAAGACTGCAAATAAAATTAGAGAGATCGTAAGCAGGGAGTACACGGGATAACAGGATTGTTATCCGCATACTTTTAACACCCTTCTTGCTTCAAAGAGTCTTTTTCATTTTGTCAATTATTGAGAGACATCTCTCGATCATATCCATCTGATCCGAGACTTTTCTTACATCATCCTCCGAATTCATGGAATTTGCAAGTGAAATCATCTTTTGCATTAGCAGAGACTCAAGTTCTGTTGCCGAAGGCGAAACTGATTTGCCGGCAGAATATTCGTCGGACTCTTTTTCTGTTATCTTTGGTTCTGTTCTCTGTGGTTGAACATTCGTTTTCACAGTATCTTCCATCGTAGCCTGAACCCTGATTCCATCCATCTCGGATCCTGCAGAAGAAACTTCTGCGGTTACAGGGGCGGCCTCATTAACAGGAATGGCTTCATTTTCCATCTTTTGCTGCATCTTTGCGCGCGGGTCGGCTACGCTATCACAGACAGGGCACATGATCTTACCCTGGTACCTGAACATCGGCGCTCCGCAAACATCACAATGCTGCGCAAGCATAGTGCCACCAATCTCCAGCATTCTGGAAATCTTTTTTACCATATCATCATTCGTATTTGTCATTGAGTTCCCTCCTGGGTACGCAAAATATATACCAATGAAAGTCTTTTTATAGAACGTAACTATTTAGGGATAACTGAGGTAACCCTTATTTTCGTTCTAAAATTATCAAGGTGATCATATGTCAGATTATGCGCAAGTCATTGAAGAATGCAGGCAGAAATTGGAGTACATAGCAAACGACAATTCTGTTCCAAGGAACATCAGACGTTCTGCAAACGAAGTTCTGGAAACATTAAGCAAAGAAGACGAACCACTGTTCCTGAGAACTTCATCCAGCATATCAGTGCTTGAAGATATAAGCAATGATCCGAACATTCCCGTTCACACCAGGACACTCATATGGGATGTAGCCAGCCAGCTTGAGACCATACCTGTTGATGAATAAGATAAATACTTCATACTTTTGAAACTGATATTTTTATGACATGCAGTCGTTTTAAGACTGCAAGAATCTTTTTTTCCCGAAAAGGGAGCAGGCTGCAAATGGTATTCTGCAGCTGTAATAACGTAAGGGGAAACATGATCATCGATATTTCAGACAGGATTCGGGCTAAACTAGAGGAAAAGGATGCTGCACGTGAGCAAAGCCTGACAACATCCCGTGAGGTTGTGCGCAACTGCAGAAAAGCAATGTCAAGCATCCATAAGGGAAAGTTTGACAGGGCAGCCTCACTCCTTGAAGAATCCAGCCACTCGCTTAAAAGACTGAATTCCCTGCTTCAGGGACACCCTGATGTATACAATTCAGGTTTTGTGGAACATGCCCAGCAGGAATTTGTGGAATGTTCCATTGTCTTGAAATTACTCAAAACGGGTCCCCGGACAGAAACAATTCCCGGACCAGAAGAACTTGAAGTAGAATATACTGCCTACCTTAGTGGTCTTGGAGATGTGAATGGAGAGCTCAGAAGACATATACTTGACCTTATAAGAAAGGAGCAAGCTTCCGAAGCTGAGGAATTTCTTGACATTATGGAAGATATTTACTCGGCACTTATGATGTTCGATTTCCCTGATGCCATGACGCGTGGCCTAAGACACAAGACCGATACCACACGTGCGATACTCGAACGTACACGCGGGGATGTGTCAACAGCCATCAGACAGCTTAAGCTGGAAAATGCCATGAGGGAGTTCGAGAGAAAAATAGATTAGTTTTCCGTATCATAGTTAGTTTACTTTAAGAGGACTGTTTATGAGATTCGATCCTGAGGAAATTAAGAAAAAAGCCAGTGAAGATTTTGACAGTACATGGAATGCGGGAAAAGAGTTCGTTAAAAAAACAGGACTGAACGAACAGTACCCTCACCTTTCCCTCAACTACGGAAAGCCACATCCCATATACGAGACGATCTCAAGGCTGCGCCAGGCCTATTTGCGCATGGGCTTTGAAGAGATGATGAATCCCCTCATAGTAGATGAGAGGGAAGTCCACAAGCAGTTCGGGCATGAGGCCCTTGCAGTCCTTGACAGGTGTTATTACCTTGCCGGCCTGCCGCGTCCTAATGTCGGTATCTCCGATGAGTGCATAAGTGATATAAAATGTATTCTCGGGGACGTCAGTGACGAGGATATCGAGGTCATCAGGAAGATACTGCACTCCTACAAGAAAGGGGATGTGGAAGGAGACGACCTTATCCCGGAAATCTCCTCTGCGATCAATGTATCCGACGCACTTGTGGTTGAAATGATCGACCAGGTATTCCCTGAATTCAAGGAACTGGTACCACAATCCACAAAAAGGACACTCAGAAGCCATATGACCTCGGGATGGTTCATCAGCCTCTCATCACTTCAGGAGCGTTCAAGACCTCCGTTCAACCTTTTCTCCATTGATCGCTGTTTCAGGAGAGAACAGGAAGAGGATGCTGCACGTCTGATGACATATTACTCCGCATCCTGTGTGATCATGGATGAGGATGTGACAGTGGATCATGGAAAGGCTGTGGCCCAGAGTTTATTATCACAGTTTGGTTTCGAGAAGTTCATGTTCAGGCCGGATGAGAAACGCAGCAAGTACTACGTGCCTGATACACAAATCGAGGTATTCGCATATCACCCGCAACTTGTGGGTTCCAAGACAAAGTACTCCGACGGCTGGGTGGAAATCGCGACCTTTGGAATATATTCACCCACAGCCCTTGCACAGTATGGCATATCCTGTCCCGTTATGAATCTCGGACTTGGAGTCGAGAGGCTTGCTATGATACTGTACAATGCAACTGATATCCGTTCACTGATATATCCACAGATCGCACAATATACCGAGTGGAATATGTCGGATGATGAGCTTGCAAAGATGATCTATGTGGAAGACGTGCCCGACACCGCAGCAGGTATGGACATAGCTGAAGCCATCGTTGCCACGTGTGAGGAGAACGGCTCCACACCAAGTCCCTGTGAGTTCACAGCCTGGGAAGGTAAGGTCGGGGAGAAAACAGTTAAGGTCAGTGTTATCGAACCCGAAGAGAACACCAAACTCTGCGGACCTGCAGTATTCAACGAAGTCGTTGTGTTCGAGAATGACATCCTTGGCGTACCCGATAACAAGAAATGGAAAAAGGCTATGGAGAACCACTCCGCCAGAACAGGTGTGCGTTTCCTTGATTCCTTTGCATCAAAGGCTGCCAGGGACATAGAGGAAGCTGTTGCAAACGGCGAGAGTGAGGTTGAGACAAGGGTGCGTATTGTCAAGGTCCCGTCCGAGATCAACATATGCCTGGAACCTCTTGCAAACCGTTACATCACCGGCAAGAAGAAGAAGATCGATATCCGTGGACCGGTCTTTACAACAGTGAGGGCAACGATTGAATAAGGACAGACTGCGTGAGTGGTTCGATCCGCAAAAACGAAGTCTGAAAGAACTAAGGGAAATACAACACGAAGCTGTCAAAAAGATAAAACTGGAAGACGGCTTTGATAAGATCGAGACTGTTGCAGGTATGGACTGTTCGTACCTTGACAACAGGATCATCTGTGCAATGATAGTTCTCGACTACGAAAGCATGGAAGTTATCGAAAAAAGACATGTTGTAAGGGAAGTCGGACTTCCCTACATACCCACATACCTGAACTTCAGGGAAGGTTGTGGTATTGTCTCTGCTTTTTTAAAGGCATCCAGACTTCCGGACATTACAATATTTGATTCCTGTGGCATCAACCACCCCATCAGAGCCGGCATGGCGGCTTATTTCGGTGCAGTTATGGATGTCCCGACTATCGGAGTTTCCAAAAAGATACTCTGCGGTCATGCTGAAATGCCCACGGTTCCGGGAGAGCATCATAAGCTTATGGAAGACGGGGAGCAGATCGGCTGGGTGCTGAAATCCAATAAGAGAAGCAATCCGATAATCATAGCTCCCGGGAACAAGGCATCCATGGACAGTAGTCTTGAAGTGGTACAACATTGCCTTAAAGGATACAAGCTTCCGGAGCCCACCAGGCTTGCACACAACCATGCGGGAGAGATCAGAGAGGAACTTAAACGAAAAACGGAGAATCCTGAATGAAAAAAACGCTTGAAATACCAAATATAGTGTCACTTATGGATGAGGGCGGACCGGTCTGCATTACCTTTGAAAATGAAAAGGGAGACTCTTCCGATCAACTGTACTGCGAGCTTGTACATAAGGCCAGATACGGAGAATCATTTCATATGAAAGACCAGCGATGCAGTGCAGGGGATTATGTACTTGGGAGAACGTCTAAAAGCCCTGCAGACTACTATTTGAGATCAGGAAGATACAGGGATCAGGAAACCGCAGGAAAGGCTGTGGAATCGCTTCCCAGTATCAGGAAGAACTACAGATCGATACGAATCGAGCCTTTGTCTTCAAGTGAAAGTATCCCTGATGTGCTTGTACTATACCTCAGACCTGAAAAAGCGATGCGAATCATACAGGCATATGCATACCATTTCGGGAGAGCACCTGATATCAGTAGCATCGGTGCAGCATCCATATGCGGGGATTGTACTACACGACCTCTGACCGAGGGACTTGGCTTATCCTTTGGCTGCAAAGGATCCAGAAAACACAGCCATTACAGAGATACGGAGATCCCACTTGGCATAAGTGGCAAAATAATAGAAAAAATAGAAGAGGGGCTTGAGAAAAGCCCTGAGACATTTGATTGATAGATCTACTTTACTGTGCATTGTACAGAGGAATTTCCTCGGCATCGACCTTTGAGACCGCGCCGATCTTATTGCTCAGCACCTTGCGTATACGTGCTATGCACCTGGGATCCAGTTGCAGCCTCAGAGTTGTCATCTCACGTTCCTCATAGTACATATCGCCGCTTTGCATGACCCTCTGGGTAACCACCTGATGTTTGAGCAACCTTGCCACTATACCGGTCGTACCGCCTGTGAGATCATCAGCACTGGTACGTGTGAGGAAGAGGAATTCACCCACCTTAAGATCCATTGCCGCAAAGAAATTATGCGGGCTTCGGATCTCAATGGTAAGCAATCGGTTCTGTTTGAGCTCTGCAATTACACGTTCAGATAAACCGGTTAATGCAACGTATTCCATTGTTATCACCCATACATCGGGAATTCCTTTCTCGGACCTGGTGGCTGCTGTTCGCTTGTCCTGATATCCTCGGCAAGCCTTTGCATCTCTATCTCGATCTTCTCAGCCTGCTCTATCAGACTTTCGGTATCTACATCAAGATCATAGAGAACATTTAACACATCTATCACGACTGCCGCGGCCCTTGGGTCAGGATTCTGGCTCCTGGTCGAACCAAGCAGACTTATGGCAGATATGTGACGCACAAGACATTCGGACATGATACTTCCGGATATACCGGATATTGTTCCCATCTTGAACAGTTCCACCTTATCCTTGATCTTCTCAAGCATCTCATCATTTGTCGCCGCACCGAAAACCTGGTGATCCTCACTCATGGTAGCGATTCCCGCAAGGGAAACTATCTCCTTGACGTTGATGGATTGAGCCCAGTCAAGGAAGGCCCTGCTGATATCATATGCCACTACCGGATTTACAGGAATGTCGGAAACCACCATAATGATGTTGTTCTCAACACTTTCATAGATCCTTACAGGCATATTGATAAGCCCTTCATAGAGAACGGCTATCGGAGGGAAATGTCGTGAGTCCATAGAACCTATGTACTCCATCTCCAGCTCGTCTATTATCTGCTGACTTGCGATATTACCAACCAGCCCAATCCCCGGAAAGCCTTCTATAATAACAGGGTTCTCAGACTTTATTTCACTTGTGATTATCTTTACATCGTTATCGTCATAATTTGTTTCTGACACAAAATCACCTTTCAAAAGTAACTAAGTCAACTCCCTGATACAGATATACATCTGCCACATAGATAAGAGCATCGTTTGTACTTACAAATAACTTATATCAGATAAACAAAGCAATCATATGTTCATAATTTAAGGTGATAAGATGGAGAAATCAATAACATATTTTGATGATGTAGGACCCGAGAACACAGAAGAGCTTCTAAAACTATCTGCAGAAAGAGCTGCTGAGCTTGGTATCAAATATGTGGTACTGGCCAGCACAAGCGGAGAGACAGCCTTAAAGGCTGCTGAAGCCTTCAGGGACCAGGATGTGAAGATCATTGCCATCACACACCAGTACGGCCTGAAAGAGAGCGGCAAGTGGGAAGTTGATGAGGAGAAACTTAAGAAGCTCAACGAGCTTGGAGTTGTAATGACAACCCAGTCACATATGTTCTCTGGTGTGGAGCGTGCCATATCAAAGCGCATTGGTGGTGCCAGTCGCATAGATGTGATCTCTGACACCCTGCGCGCCGTGTTTGGCAAAGGTTTCAAGGTTGCCATCGAAAGTGCTATAATGGCAGCGGACTCAGGACACATTCCGGTATCAAAGGACACAGAGATAATTGCAATAGGCGGAACACGCTGGGGAGCTGACGTTTCTGTGGTACTGAGACCCGCACACTCATTCGATTTCTTCGGCATTCAGGTCAGGGAGATCATTGCAATGCCAAGGGCAAAGGAAGAACCTAAATAAACAGATCATTTTCAATAATAGCGTTTTCAGTAGAGCTATGCATTGTTTGATGCAGGCTCACTGGAATCCTTTTAAACTATTTTCCTAGCTTCTGATGGGCTACTTAGAAGAAAAAGGATCATCCTCATCAGAGTTTTCTTGCTCAGATCGTGATTTGTTATTCACGGAATTCGTTCTTGATCGGGCCTCTCTGCCCATGAGAACAGCCATTTTAAGAGCATAGGCAGTCAATAGAACAAATACGGTAAAAACTACAACTGCAATTATCAGGACTGTTAATGCATCCATAAAAAAGTAAAGAAAAGTACCTGGTGGTACTTTACTGTGGCTTCTCGTAGAGGGTTGTCTTTGTCAGCAGCTTGCCCTTCTTGGAGTGTGGCTGCCTGAAGACACTGTCGTTTGCCTTCTCGATTTCCCTTGCCTCGATTGCCATCTGTGCTGCTGCGCGCATCATCTCGTGACCTGCTGCAGTTGTGAGTGCGACCTGCTCGATCTCCTTCATCATGAAGCATGCAGGGAAGTTGATCTTTGCGACCATGTCGGCCATGTGGAGTGCTGCAAGACCCTTTGCCTTTGCGTATGGGTTGTTGAATCCTGCTCTCTCGATGCACTTCTCTGGCTTTGCGAGGATGTGTGGAAGTTCAAGTTCCTTACCTTCGTCTGCCATTGCTGCGACCTTGTCGAGTTCTTCCTGAATGAGCCTTACAACACCGCAGGTTGAAAGGACCTTCATTGCATCTGAGTTGAATGATGCCATCTCTACTGGGTCGAGGAATTCTGTCTTTGCACCGATAAGCGGGTCAACGGTCATGATAATGTAACCGAATCCTGCTTCCTCAAGGGCTGCACGGTCGTCCTTCTTGGTAGGACCGTCTGAGATCACGATGCATGGAACGTCCTTGTAGAGTTCGCGTGCTGCGGTCGGGCCTGGTGCGCTTGAGTTCGGACTGATCATAACGTAGAAGTCAGCATCGAATTTTTTAAGCTCCTCTGTTGCAGCTGCCTCATCCTTGCCCATTTTTGGACCGGTTCCGAAAACACGAACAGTGATTCCTTCTCTTGCTGCGATTTCGTCCTGTACCAGATCAATAACCTGGCTCATACCAAGGTTACCTAATTTAATGAATCCAATCTTTGCCATGTAAAATCACAGTAGTGCAATGTTCGGAGTAGCATATATTACTTTTGGAATAATACAGGTCCCTGTATTCAGGATTAGCGGATACAGGACAAAGCAGGAAATTTTTCAATTAATTTGCCTGAGCTTTATCGAGCCTGACCCAGAAGGTGCTGCCCTCTTCAGGAAAATTACTATCCACACCGACACTGCCGTTGTGAAGAGTTACGATCTTATGAACAATTGCAAGACCAAGGCCTGTACCCTTGATACTTCCCTTTTTAGCTTTATCCAGCCTTGAAAAACGTGTAAAGATAAGTTCACGGTCCTCCTCGGGAATGCCACTTCCCTGGTCCTTTACACATGCCTTCCATTGATCATCTGAATCGGAAATGGAAATTCCCACATGGCTTCCCTCGGGGCTGTACTTGATCGCATTGGATACAAGATTTGCAAAGACCTGTTTTATCGTAGGGTGTACCAATACAGGATAGCTGCCTTCTGTTTCCAGAGATATGGTCATTTCTCTTTTTTCGAATTCCGGTATGAACTCATCTACAATATTAGTGAGGATCACTCCGAGATCATGCTCTGAAAAATCCAGTCCGGTCACTGAATCCAGTTTGGCGAATTCTGCTGCCTGTTCAATAATATTGATCAGGTTAATATTACTTTTTTCAATATTGGAAAGCAAGGACCTCTTCTTTTCATCGTCCTCCAGTTCAAGCAAAATGCCGACAAAGCCGTTGATCAGAGATGCAGGGTTTAACAGATCATGGCGTAGGATATCTGCAAACAGTTCTTTTAACTGGTTTGAGTGCTGCAGTTCCTCTGCATATACCATAAGTTCCTGCTTGCTCTTTTCCAGGTCCTCGATCCATTGCCTGAAGGCAAGTCCATATGCCATCATCACTTCTACCAGAGGTGTTGAAAGAAAACCTACTGACTCTATCATTCTTTTGGGAGCAAGTTCGGCGGTCAATCTTGAAACTGCGGTTTCATGCAACTCGATGATATCTTCCGGAGGAATGTTGAATTTTACCAGTTCATAACCCAGATCTTCAGATCTCATAAGATATATTTCTTCATGGGTCTCGACATAACCCTTTAAAATCTCATAATACCTGTCATTGAATTCCGTTTTTGTAATATCCATCACCCTGTCATATACACAAGTATAGTCGCATCATCTGTCATACGACCATGATCTCCGAGTATTGCTCTGGCCAGTTCCTGTTCATCCTGAAGCAGATACCTATCATATCCCGAAATTTTGAGACTTTCAGGTATACCATCTGTCCACATGAGAAGGAGATTATCAGGGGATAACTGTGTTCTTTCGATATGCAAATGCCTGAAACCGCCTCCCACGATACCCCAGCTTGAAGAAAAGTGAGATCCGTTTTCCCCGTAGATCATAGCACGAGTGTTCCCGATACCTCCGTACTCAAGGTTATACTCATTCAGGTCCACACGGACAATACCCATGGCAACACCTCTTGTTTGTTTTATAGCCCTGTCACATCCCGAGAAGAGAGTATCCAGAGATTCGCCGAGATGGGAGGACACATAACCCAGAGCCGCTTTTGCAGCTTCTTCTGCATGTTTTCCATGACCCAGTCCGTCGATCATACATAGGGTCAGAATATTATCTTCAAGCCACCAGTCACACTGGTCCCCACAATGTACGTCTCCATTGAACGAACGTGATTCCATTGCTATTCGCAAAAATACCACAACCTGCTTCTAATACATGTTTTGAAATCGTCTGTTACCAGAATTTCCAGTTCATCCATCAACCTTTCAACAGCAGGAAGACCAGATCCAAGGCCCGGTCCCGTTGAATAGCCATCCTGCAAAGCCATATTCACATCCTTTATCCCCGGACCCGAGTCGTCTGAAATGATCTCAATCCCGATGCATCCCTTTTTCCTGATCCCCCTGATACTTATGGTACCACCTGCTGTAGTGTGATACACAAGATTTGAGGCAAGTTCGGATGCTGAAATTGCCGCCCTGAATATGTACAGTTCAGGAAAACCAAGTATCCTTGTGATTGCCCGCACTTTGGTCTGAACATTTGCCACGTGAGCGATCCTTGTTACCTCCACTCTTGCCTCAAGATTTTCTCCGGCAGACCCGGAAGCAGGGATATCAGACATTGGGACGACTCATTTCCAGATTTATCTTTGTCAATCCGGGTTGCGACTCTATCTGAAAATCATTAACAAGCCTCTTTGCACCGGGAAGGCCTGCACCCAATCCGCCACCAGTTGTATAGCCATCTTCCATAGCCTTGTCCACATCAACAATGCCCGGCCCGTAATCCTCGATCTCTACTTTAATGTGTATCTCTGAAGAAGAAGCTCCCGTAACAATATGACATACACCTTCTCCCGCATATTTGATCACATTTCTTGTCAGCTCGGAGATCGCTGTGGCCATACGTGTCTGATCAGCAGAACCAAAGCCTATGTCAGCCATTTCTTTCCTTGCAGTCTGCCTGGCTATGAGGATGTCATCTTCATTCCGAAGATCAATACTAGTCTCACTTATCTCAATCAACCCCTTCGTTGATCATTTTTATCAGTTTGTCAAAACCTTTGTCAAGATTCAGTGCGGTATCCACACCGATCAGCTCACGCCCCATTTCAACCAGTGTCAGCGCAACCATTGGTTGCATGCCACAGAGGACGACCCTTGCACCCATAAGGCGTGCCATTCTTGCGGTCTCATTGATGACGCGGGCCATGAAAGAGTCCATGATATCCATTGCCGTGATGTCTATGATAAGGCCTTTAGCACCGCTTTTCTCCAGAGTTGACATGACATCGGACTGGTATTTCAGTGCGTCATCATCGTTCATATCACTCTGTATCGAGGTGAGAAGAATATTTTTCAATTTCAGTATTGGAATTTCCACATAATCACCTCTGCTTACACAAGTTTTCTTCCCACAAGCGTGAAGGCTTTTGATACACCATCTTTTAACGAGCCACAGGTGATAATATCGCTCAGGTCAACCCCGAGGGTTACAAGAGTCTGGGCAACATTGGGACTGAAACCGGTTATGATTATTTCAGCTCCAAGCATCTTGCCCGCACTGACAGTCTTGAGAATATGCTGTGCAACGCTTGTGTCGATCATCGGAACACCGGTCACATCGAGTATCGCCACGGTGGCTTCGTTCTCAACTATGGATGACAGGAGATTCTCAATGATCTGCTGGGCACGCATGGTGTCGATCACCCCTACAAGAGGAAGTATGACAATACCGTCCCAGAGTTTGATAACCGGAGTGGAAAGCTCCATGATAGTCCGGCTGTGTTCCTGAACTTCTTTCTCGATCTCCACCCTCTCGGAAATATCAATGACGTACTCGACTCCGCCCACAATATTACCGTCCTTGTCTTTCAGAGGTGCCGCAGTGTATTCGATCGGGAAGGTCTTACCACCGGTTGTGATCTCATTTCTCCATACATACTTCCTGTCATTATTCATTGCCTGCTTGATGCGACAGTTATCGGTTCTGCAATGGGCTGACTTCACCAGGTCATAACACTTCTTACCCTCGACATTTTCAAAATCGTCCCCCATCCATTCGCACCCGGTGTCGTTTAAGAACAGTATATTAAAATCAAGATCAACGGCCATTACCATACATGGAAGCTGATCGAGTACATCCTTTGCAATATCCACATTTTTCAGATTATCGGAACTTAGTTTTTCGTTAACCATCTAAAGCCTCCTAGTTAGAAACGTCATTGAACAGCACAATTCAAGATAATAATATTTCACAATATATAATAATTACAGATATAAAAACAAATCATAGACAATCTTTTTTAATAGGCGCTTAAAAAAAGGGCTTAGTTTGAAAGTATCTGTCCGAAAACCTTAAAAGCAATGTGACTTATTTCACATCAATCTCGGCACTTAAATACTGTTTCATGACGGGATTTAAAATCTAGGTTTGATCAAGTGAGTAATACTGACAATTCTGAAGCGAGGATCAAGTTAGTAGTTTTTGATATGGACAGCACTCTTATAGATGCTGAGACCATTGACGAACTTGCGGAAGCTGCAGGAGTAGGAGATAAGGTAGCCGCCATAACCGAGCAGGCTATGCATGGAAAACTCGACTATTCTGAGGCTCTTACCGAAAGAGTGCGTCTGCTTGAAGGTCTGACTATTGAAAAGGCACACGAAGCACTGGACAGGATGCCTTTTATGCCTGGCGCTAAGGAACTGATCAAATACTTAAAATCCCGTGGATACAGGACAGCCATGATATCCGGAGGTTTCACACTTGCGGCAGACCGTGTGGGTGAAGCACTTGGCATGGACCATGTGGTATCCAATGAACTTCTGATAAACAACGACCATATTACAGGGGAGGTCACGGGACCTCTGACAGGAGAAGGTTCTAAGGAACTCGTCCTGGAAGAGATATCCGGTGAATACGGAATAGAACCTGAAGAGTGTATCGTAATTGGTGACGGGGCAAATGATATCTGCATCTTCAAGAGAGCAAGATATGCCATAGCCTTTAATTCGAAACCTATATTACATGAGCACGCAGACGTTGTAATTACAGAAAAGAATCTTGAAGCAGTCATACCAGTGATCCAGTCACTGGACCCGTAAAGCCAGAATCGTGCATTAGGAATGCATGAAATGCCAGCTCTTTTGCTGGATCGGGAGGATAAAAAGGAAATGTTGAAAGAATTGAACGAAAAGAAGACTGAACTTAAAAAGCAGTCTGAAGAATACAAGACTAAGAGAAACGAACTCAACGCAGAAGCAAGCTCTCTGGCTGCAAAGCGTAACGAACTTAATAAGAAGACCAAAGACCTTATCAACGAAGCACAGGATTACAAGAAGCTCCGTGACGAGAACAACGATAAGGTACAGGAATACAAGACACTCCGTGATGAGGTCAACTCAAAGGCAAACGAGATCTTTGCACAGATAGACCAGATCCGCAATGTGAACAATCTTGGTGGCCCTTCTATCAAGGACATACGCAAAGAGATCGACAGACTGGAATTCACACAGCAGACCGAAGTTCTTACGACAAACAAGGAAAGAGAACTTGTCAACAAGATCACTGAACTTCAGAAACTCTATGTTGCAAAGAAAGAACAGCTTGAAAGCAATCAGGAACTCAAGGACCTTTTGAACGAAGCCCAGAAGGTAAGGGATGAGGCTTCAGAACATCACAAAGTACTTTCCGAGTATGCCCAGCAGGCACAGGAATATCACGATAAGATGATCACAACTTTCAAGGAAGCGGACAAAGTCCGTGCCGATTCCGACGCTGCCCACAAGGAATTTGTAAAATTCCAGGAAAGCGCCGACGAGCAGCACAAGCTTTTCATTTCAGCTCAGAAGGAGATCCGTGACATCGATAAGGAGATCCGCAAGATCAAGAAAGGCGATGTCGATGGCAGGAAAGAGGCTGCAAAAGCTGATGCTCGCAAGGATGCCGAGGACATTTTCGACAAGTTCAAGTCCGGTGGCAAACTTACAACAGAGAACCTTATGGCTCTCCAGAGATCAGGTTTCCTTAAATAATCAAAATAGATCGGGTGATTTATTCACCCTTTTTTCAACTGTTTTTTATTAATTACTATTTTACCGACTTTGTAGAAATACTTCGGATTTCAATTTTGAAGTCAGGATTTTTGATTACTGGATTTTTTCTGTTGTTCTTTCTGTCAGCTTGCATAGTCAGAAATTATGTATAACTTACATTATCCGGAGGATTCCGGCGAGGCCGACACAGCCCGAAAAGATGAAAGAAATCGCTGACAGCCTTTTAGAATATTTTTCCGCAGGACTTATGTAGAGGTCTCTTTGTAGAAACACTGCTTAGTAAAAATCTATCAACTGCAAAGTCAAGGTCGGCAGTTTATTATTGAAATCCTGCGATAGTCACTGGTACGGCAACGAGGGAATGTGCCGCCTGCGGCGGATGGTAGTGTTGTTCTTTAATATTCACAGCAAGGATCACTTTTCAAGTCCGAGATGGACCTTTCTGAACTCGCTGTCACGCATAAGACACGGACCTGAGTTGAAAACAGGATCCTTGTATATCTTCTTCCAGATGGATTCCAGAGTTTCACCATGGATGTTGCCATAGGGTTTTGGCATGCATGCACAGGGAAGGACATCTCCTTCGGGAGTCACATGGAGCCATTTGCGGCCTGCAAAGCATCCCATTTTCCTGATGATCTGGGGTATCGGGAACACACGCGGTCCCTCGGCACAGGATGTACGTTCCACGAAATCATCGAACTTTTTCAGGTCTTCAGCAAACAGGACTTCCTTTTCGTGACCCTGCCACCTGCCGGTGGGAACTATCTCGTAAAAGGACAGCTCATGTACGCCCAGGTCTTTTGCAAGTTCATAGAAATCATCCAGCTCATTGATATTGCGCGGAGAGAGGACAACGTAAATGCCAACCAGCAGTCCGGCATCAAGACCGTTCTTTATTGCGGCTGTGGCCTCATTGAACACGCCCGGCCTGCCGCGCATGAAATCATGACCCGCTTCGTTCGCACTGTCAAGGCTGATGCTGAGCATGGAAAGACCCGACGCTTTCAGGCTTGATGCACGCTCGGGCGTCAGACCCACACCTGATGTGAAAAGGCCGGGAATCGCCTTTGATTGGTCCACATAACTAATAAGATTCTCAAGACCATCATAGAGCAAGGGTTCACCGCCATCGAAGATAATTAGGGTCGTGCCCATATCCTGTGTCTGGTCTATGATGCTCTTTACAATATCGGGACTGAGCTTTGCCTTGTTCTTTGTGTCCGGGAGTGCGCAGTGAATGCACCTGTTGGGACACTCCTCGGTGATTGATATCGTGATCTGCTCCGGGATGTACTTGCCCCGCATTGCACTCATCTGGCTTGATACGAGCCTGTCAAAGGCCTTGCTTGGTATGGGAGGCATCCATGTAGAGTAGATCAGTTGGTCATTCTCGACTTTTGAAGGCTTTGTGCCTTCGAATATTTCCATCATATCGGAGACAAATGAGCCCATGACAGAAGATGCAATGCCTGATGTCTTCATTTTTACCAGGCCGTTCTCGATCTGGGCATATACTTTGAAAAACGGATTTTTGTAAAAGTAATATTTGTTCTTCATCTCACTTGTTCCTGAAGATAGCCCTGTAAGAGAGTATTGAAGAGGGATTATTTTTCAGTATCATCTTCGATATCTGCACTGCCTGGCTAAAAGGACTTCCGCCAAGCACCTTCAGGTCCTCGCCTTCAAAGACCTTCATCATCTCATTGATCTCATTATCGGACATCTTTCTTAGAGTCTCGAGGGCAAATCTTCCGAGATAGTACTCGGTCCTGTATTCATCATTCCAGCGTTTCCTGTATTCTGAGAGGAATCCCTTTGAGGTATCGCCTTTTGCGATTGCATCGGCTGCAACATCACCGCACATCTGTCCTGCATGCATGCCGTATCCGATACCTGACTGGGCAGCAGAACCACCCACGATCATGACACCATCGTCAACGATATCACCGGGAATTGCAGCTATGGGGTCGCCACCTGTGGACTTGCTGATGATCTTCACTTCATCAAGTCCCTTGAGTCTCTTGAACCTTTCAAGCCAGTCATCAAAGAAATCGGAAACATCCATGCCGTGCCTGCGGACGTACATCCCGAGGGTAGCCCTGTTGCCACCACACGGGGAATAGGTGGATTTCCAGCCGGGTGCGTGATTGCCCACATAGTATTCGAAATAATCAGGCTCACCGATGCTGTCTGCCTCGATCTCGGCTTCCAGGGACCAGGCGATATCGTCCGGGTACTTTATGGGCTTCATGCCGAGAAGGCCGCCAATCCTTGAGTTGATGCCGTCAGAGACTATCACCAGCTTGCATCTCATCTTACCCTTGGAGGTGCTTAGCAGAAAGCCGCCTTCGGACCTGAGAACGTTGAGGACCTCGATTCCGAAGCGAACGTCTGCGCCTGCATCTTCTGCCTGCTTGATGTAGAATTCATCGAATTTTCTGCGGTCGAGGAAATAGGCTTCTCCTTCGAAGAGAACGTTCCTGCCACCGGGCGCTATTATGTAGGCGCCCTTGAGGTTCTTGATGACATAGCTCTGGTCGACCTCCTCGCCTGTACGGTCGAACATTCCCTTGAAGAAGGTGTTCGCAGGGTGGGTTGGTACACCTGCAGCTTCCTTCCTGTCGAGGAGCATGACCTTGCAGCCTTTGCTCGAAGCATTCCTTGCTGCCATGACTCCCGCAGGGGAAGCCCCTATTACAATGATATCCGCGTCCATGTTGAGTCTCTTTGACTGGTTTCCTCTTTTAATTTAACCATTATCGCTATCGTTTACCAGAGTATGCCGGAATATGCCGGGACAAGTACCAGGAGTATTACGTCAAGTATGAGTGAACCGAACATGATACCTCTGTATCTTGAACCCTGGAGGAAGAGTTTTCCTCCGCGCTCAGGTAGCGGGTTCTTTATGAAATCAAATGATTGTGTGAGCATCCAGCCACCTGCGAGCAGTGCACCTGCAAAATATATGGGACCCAGCTCTGCTGTTAGTCCGATTGCAATGGAGGCGATGACTCCTACAACCCACATCAGGGTTACGAACTTCGAGGTTGCCTCAATTCCGAATGTTACCGGGAATGTTGGAGCACCGCGTGCACGGTCCCCTTCAACGTCCCTGGCAACGCCCGAGAGTGTGAATCCCCAGTCGGTGAAACACATCATCAGACCCAGGAAGACCGCAGGCAGAGGAAGTATGTCACCATAGTGAGGAACTACGCCGAAAAGTCCGGGTATGTTGAGCACTCCGGCAGAGTCGAATGCAAGCCAGATACCTATGGGAACAAGACCGTATGCAATACCCACGGGCACAAAGCTCAGGAATGTGGCTCTTTTGGCTATGGCCGAATAGATGCTGATCGTTCCGACAGCTATCAGGAGCACCACAAAGGACTCAGGGTTGAGTATAAGCGCAGCCGCACCGGCAACCACGAACAGGAAGAGCGCGTACTTGAGCGCCTGATCCCGCGTGAGCCGATTGGATACCAGCGGGCGGTTGGGAAGGTTGATCTTATCGATATCCATATCGCAGCAGTCGTTGTACACATAGGAACTCGTGATCGCTGCGTAACCGCCGATCACCGCGATTATGAAAGGTATCAACGGAGGGAAGCCTCCAGTGGCAAGATAGGCCGCCAGCAAAGCACTGGCAGCAGGAAGGGCAAGATCCATGTCGGCAATCTCCGGCCTGAGAAGCTCGACATAAGGATTCCTAGTTTTTGATTCAGAAGTGGAAACCACGTTATCACCAGTAAGTTCTAGCCTCCTAATTTTCAGTATCGTATATTTACTTTTGGAGAGAGGCGGGAAATTTTGGCGAGAGTTTGTGTACTTGTCATGCACTCATCTCTCCTGCATGTATGAGGATTGGTTATTTTTTATAATAAGTAAGTGGACGAATTGACAATGGCTCAAATCTTACCCTTCGCAAGTAAGTGTGGGGATATATACAACTAAAAAAAAAAAACAGAACTTCTAATAAAAAATTACTTTAATTTGATTAAAGCTAAATTAAAAAAAGGAATATAATTCTTTAGTAGTCTGGCCAATGTGACCTAATATACTCGTGAGCTTGTGACATTGTTTTTTCTACTGTCCTTCCTGCTTCTCTAACAAAAAATCTCTCTTTGAAATAACGAGGAATATCCGACTTTTTAATAATGATACCACAAACATCATGCTCATCAATTTTGCTGAACTCGATCTCAATAAATTTAATTACATTTTTGTCGATACAATTTGAAATAACATCACCTAACTTCAACTGAAATCCATCAGTATTTTTCTTATCTCGACCATAGGTTTGATACTCATCCTCAATTCCGATAATCTTTTTATCGTTAGTAATTCCAAGTAATAAAATTCCACCCTCGGCATTAAGAAAACCACATATTCCCTGCATAACTTTATCGATTTGTTTGGAGTCAGTCTTTTGTGTAAATGGGTTGTATTCTAAAAAAGATTTAAATTCAATTCTTTTCCCTTCACCTTTTTCAATTGCTTCTTTTATAGGAGATTCAATACGTTTCCATATTGCACCAGATGCATCAAATATAGGAACATGTTTTTCCTTAGTAAAAGGTTTCAAAGCATTTCGTGCACCACAATATACGCATTCTAAGCTCAGTACAACACGACCACAAGAATCTATCCAAAGACCACTAACAAACATTGGACCTTTGCCATCATCACGTTCGCTTTTTTTGCATTTTGGATGTGCAAATGCAAAATAATCAGTGCCACTAAACAAAAACTCTGGATTTTGGCTTTGCCATGTGCCGTGGTGTACGGGATAACCGGGCTTTAAAAGCCCTTTAATATCAAATTCATTATCTCTACGGTTAATACAAAAAGGACATACTAGACTTTTATCATATCCTAATGTGACATTGATTGGAGAATTACTAATTTTGTTTCCACAATCAGGACACTCTAAATATTCAACATCCATTTTGCATAGACCCAAATACATTATATAATCACAATCTGAAAAAGGAAAGTTGTATTTTGTTTCTTTAGGAAAAGGCCATTCGCCAAACGGATCAGCAGAAGTATTCGCTGTGGCTTTTAGATAATCTTCAAAATCGATTTCATTCAAAGACATAAATTCTTCTGAATAGTCATCAGTATCATAAGAATATTTTTCAAACACTACATCAATTTCTTCTTTTTTGAATTGACCATGGTCTACTAATTCCTGAGTTACAGTATGCCTACTAAAATCTGGATAATTGTAATTATCCTTCAAATCGTAAAGAGATTTAACAATAAATTCCAATATTTCTCCTCTACTTTGTTCAAAAGTGTCTGCAAACTCAGTTATAAAAAAATGTTCTTTTTGCTTAATCTTGTTTTTAATGTAATGTATACACTCATCACAGTCAACCAATATCTCGTTTTTGATTTTGTATGACATATTTGATTCCTGACTTATTTCAATTTTAATATTCTCTCCATATTTCTAATCTTTCTTGTACATGTGTATCCAGACTAAATGGTTTTTGTGCTTCAGCATTTTTCTTCGTGTAGTGTACCTTTAGAGAATACTATCTCCTTCCATTTTGTATAGCTGATGGCAAGAATCTTCTTTCTTAATCCTCCCCATCTCCCTCAACCCTCAAATTCCCCAACCTTCCCAGCTTCTCAACCAGCCTTTCCCCGAGCTCTCCTGTACAACAAAAGTAAACTCCACTTCAGGATTCAATTCCACGAGAGAGGATTAAAAGAAAATCATAGAAAACGGGGGATAACAACTTTTTTATATAGTCCATACAAGCATACATGATACAATATTACCTTAAAGGAAGAGAACTGCGTCAGACATGAATGAAATGGACATCTATACTTTTGGAAAGATTCTATCGGAGATCAAAATAGAAGACATTGAGCAATCCGAGCATTTCATTGAAAGAGATCGGGTTCGTCTACGCATGGGTCTTGAGAACATATATGTGTTCATAAACGGAAATACCCCGGTTGGAATTTTAAAGCAGTCTGCGGGAAAGTTTAAAGTCATGTACGAGTATAGTAAAGAATACGACCTTAGTATCATCTTTAGCCTGAGGCAGAAGAACCCAGTAAAACTTGTGTTGGTAACGTGTCTAAAAGAGTTTTCCAGAAATCGGATGAGATAAAATGAGTCTGAAAACCATATGTATAAAAGGCGATGCTACAGACTATGATATGGAAAACGATAGTTTCTTTGCATATTCCAGTAAAATGAAGTACAAGGCATCAATTGATTTAGATGGGATCATTCTGGATATCGCTGAAGATGATTCAATCATGGGTGTTGAAATTCTCGATATTTCCAGCAGACTCGGCGTCTCCAGGTACGACGTGAGAAACTACAAGTCACTGGACATGGTTGTTGATATTTCCGAAAATGTCATCGAGGTAGAGATTACATTCAGCATTTTAAAAAGAAATGCGCCAACACCACATGTAGTGGAAGCGTCTGCACTTAATTCCATGCATTTGCCTGTGGGGTCCGGGTCTCTGGCTGTAGTTGCATAGTCGCCGGTCTCAATTCAACATAAACAAAAATAAACCACACTTAAGAATTCAGTTCTACGAACCTGAAAGCATTAAGATATGCCTCTTCATGGAACCAGACATCAGAATAAAAAAATATCAATAACTTCTCATTTTGACTTATGCTTCAGCATCTCACGTTTTGCCATCATGTTGGAGCCGAACGTGTATACAAGGATGACAAAACCCAGCCAGATGAAATGCTCTCCGATTTCAGGCCTATCCAGATATTTCAGGGTCAGGCCTATACCGAAGACCAGCAGGTTCACCATGGTTATCTTTTTATTCCTTTTCACGGTTTCATCATAAAGTTGCTTATGTACCAGGTACTCTTTTTTCTCAGTTTTCACGTTTTCACAACCGTTGAAGGTAGGTATGGAACCGGTACTCAAAATCCTTTTGGCAACTTATGGAGTAACTGGCATCCCTGAAGGGTATTTTAATTATCTTTGTTCACCGTATATCCGGTAACAGAGCAATGTATCTAGTTCATTTCCCGCTCAGCAACCTCCCTGATCCTCCTGATGATCGAAGCCAGCCCATCAGCCCTTGCAGGCGAAAGATTGGACTTCAGGCCTATCTCGTCTATGAAATACAAATCAAGATCCAGGATCTCCTGGGGAGGGCGGTTGTTCACAACCTTGAGTAAAAGTGAGATGATGCCTTTTGTTATCATGGCCTCGCTATCGAGATCGATTATAAGCCTGCCGTTCTCCCTGTAAGTCCTGATCCAGACCTTGGACTGGCATCCGCTTATGGAGTTCTCCTCGGTCCTGAACTCTTTATCCATGGGCTCAAGCTCTTTTGCATATGAGATCAGCAGGCCGTATTTGTCAAGCCATTCGAGGCCGTCGAACTGTCCTATGATCTCATCCTGAACAGCATCTCTCATGCGTACATCATCCTTACTTTTTCTATGCCTTCTAGCAGCCTGTCGGCATCCTCTTTCGTGTTATACAACGCAAAACTGGCTCTCACCGTGCCTTCAGTTCCGAGGGTTCTCATCAACGGCTGGGCGCAGTGGTGTCCGGTCCTCACGGCAATTCCCATTTTGTCCAGTATCAGTCCCGTGTCGTAGTGATGGATTCCGTCAAGGTTGAACGAGATTGAACCGCACATCTCTTTGGTGTTCCCGTAAACCGTCACACCGTCGGTTTCCAGCAGCTTATTCCTTGCGTAGGAATACACCTCATGCTCGTGCTCTCTGATCTTATCCATGCCGATGTCCTGCATGTAATCGATTGCTGCAGCGATACTTATTGCCCCTGCAATGTGCGGCGTGCCTGCCTCGTACCTTAATGGAGGTTTCAGGTAGGTTGTCTCTTCAAGTGTCACCCTGTCGACCATGCCCCCACCGCCTCTTGCAGGCAGGATATCACCGAAGCGCTCGCTCGTGTAAAGCACGCCTACCCCGGTAGCTGCATACATCTTGTGACCCGAAGCTGCAAGGAAGTCACAGCCGATATCCTGCACATCTATCGGCATATGCTGGATGGACTGGGCCGCATCCACAAGGACAGGGATATCGTGTTCCTTTGCGATCTCGACTACCTCTTTGATCGGATTGACAGAGCCAAGAACATTCGATGCATGGGATATGGCTATCAGTTTGGTTTTATCCGTAATCTCTATGGAATCCGGCAACAGATTGCAACCTTCATCCATTGGGATCTCCCTGAGTGTTGCTCCTGCAAGCTGCCACGGCACGATATTCGAGTGATGCTCCACACCTGATACCAATACCTCGTTACCCTTCAAGATAGATTTAAGCGAGCATGCAACCTGGTTTATCGAATCGGTCGTCCCGGCGGTGAATGTCACCTCTCCCGGCTCACCGGCTCCGATGAAATTGCTTACCTCTTCCCTCGATTTCTCGTATTTTTCACTTGAAATTTCGCTCAGGTAATGAACTCCCCTGTGGATATTGCTGTTATCTGAGCTGTAATAGTCGGATATGGTATCTATCACAGAATTCGGTTTCTGGCTGGTTGCTGCGTTGTCGAGATATACCAGCCGTTTCCCGTAAACCTCCTTTTCAAGTATCGGGAAATCTTTCCTGAAATCACTCATCGTTTCACCATCTCCGCAAGAGAGAACCATTTCCTATCATCAGTATACACATTTTCCAGGGAAAGCCCTGCGGCGTTTGCCATCTTCCTGATATGGCCCACAGTATACTTATGAGAGTTTTCCGTGTGGATGGTCTCACCTTTCTTGAAGATGAATCTCTCATTCAGCAGGGGACTTCTAACTTCCAGATCCCTTTTTGCTCTCAGGTGCATCTCGATCCTGGACAGTTCCTTATTAAAAAACGCAACATGCTCGAAGTCATCAGGATCGAAATCCGTTCCTAGATGACTGTTTGTGACTCTCAGTATGTTCCTGTTGAACTCTGCGGTGATTCCCTGACTGTCGTTGTAGGCTTTCTCGATTACATCGACGTCTTTCACCATATCCATTCCAAGGAGAAGCCTGTCATTCTTATTCATGATCCTGTTCAGGTTTCTCATAAACTCCATGGCCTTATCTTCTGTCAGATTGCCTATTGTGCTTCCGAAAAAACAGAAAAATCTCTTCCTCTTTCCAGGAATCTTTTCAATATGCTCGAGAAAATCAGCATGAATCCCGTGGACATCCATCTCAGGATATCTTTTTTGGAGGATACCGGCAGATTTCTCTATAGCCTCGCGGGAAACATCAACAGGATAATAAACGACATTTCGGCGAGTTTCTTCCGGAACCTCATCCAAAAACACCGAGATCTTTGAACAGTCCCCGCTTCCAAGCTCTACAATATCACATTCATTAAGCTCTCCGTTCAATGTCCTTGCCGTTGATCTGAGCAGAGGGATTTCGATCTTCGGAGGATAATATTCCTCAAGTTGTGTTATCTTCTCAAACAACTCCGACCCTTTATGGTCGTAGAAGAACATACTGGGAAGGGTCTTTGGATTTGATTTCAGACAGGATACCAGTTTTTCTCTGATCGAAGTTTCTCCGACCTCCGGCATGAAATCTTCTATAATCATTCTTCCGGCTCACCCGTTTCAAATGGAAGATCATTATTGCTCCACTCAAACCATCCGCCATCAAATACTGCGGATCTATCCCAGCCCATAAGCCATGCGTTAAAGAAGGCTTCACTACCTCTCCAGCCGGTTCCGCAGTAGAACGCATTGCGCTTATCAGGTGTGATTCCGATCTTTTTCCAATTTTGCGCAACCTCCCCATACTCGCGCATGGTATGGTCCAGGCTCCTGTAGTTTTCCATGTGATAGGCATCCGAACCGCAGTCTCCGAAAAGCGCTCCGGGGATGCGGCCTTTTTTCTCGATATAATTGTAACCGCTCACCTCTCCTATGTACTCTCTCCAACTTCTGACGCAAACAAGGTTCTTGTCAGAGGCTTCGAGAATCTCCCTGGCCTCCTCCAGATCGACTGCAAGTTCCGGTTTTTGAGGAATGTGTATACCAAAGGATACTTTGCTTTTCTTCGCAGGCTCCTTTGATATCTCATAACCTGCATCGAGCCAGGACTGAAGACCTCCATTGAGTATACGCACATCATTTACACCAGCATAGAGCATGATGAACGCAGCTCTCATCGCACCCAGATGGCCTGCACTGCTTCCCGGGAAAGGGTCCTCGTTCTTAGGATACGAAAATCTTCCGTAGACAATAACCGTGGTGTCATGGGATATACCTGCATTCTCCAGTGCTTCCTTTAATTCTTCAGGAGAGCGACGGTTCCATGTTTCCGTGGATTCGAGGGAATTAGTATCAATGGGTATGGCTCCCGGAATATGCCCTTCATCATAATCAGAAGGGTTCCTGTAGTGCACATGGCAGATCACGAACTTATCGTTGTCATACTCAGGAGCCTTATTCTCACTGATAAGATCATTAAGCCAGTCAGCAGAGACCAGTTGCCTGTACCTTTCAAGCTGCTCCATGGGCAGATCCTCTTCCGCCCATTCGAAAAATGAATTGTAGACAGTTACATCAGGATATCCAGCTTTTTCAAATAGTTCTGCCACTTCCTCGATGTTATCC